>NZ_JAAHHS010000215.1 GCF_010692395.1 Moorena sp. SIO3H5 | reverse complement strand
CTTTATGAAACTCATCGTTGTGGGCAATAATCCCATCTTTGAGATGGCAGGGGGGATGTTTTACTCCAGATACTGAATCATTTACAGCAACACCACACTGTTGCAAATAGTAGGACCGGAGTAGCTTTGTAAAGGTATCCTTATAAATTTCTTTACCAATGCCAAACGGATAAGACTGACTATAGCCATATTTCAGGTAATAGCTACCTGATTTATCGAATTTAGTAAAATCAATAACTCTGATTTTATCCTTACTGGCTTTATCGTTTACAGAGTTTCCCAGGTTGGTGACAAAAACCGTTTTGTGAGTGATTAAATCAACAAGTTCAACCTGATTGTTTTCCGAATTTGGGGAATTGATTAAGAACGCCAACTTAGGTCCAGTTGGGTAATAACCTATTTGATTGATAACAATTTTTCCTCTAGCTGCTGGATTATAGGGTTGAGCATTAACCTTGGAAAAAATTCCATAAGCGATCGCACTGATCCAGCCGATAAAAAATCTTCTATCTATTTTCATTGTGAAGCTTTTACTTCAATGGTATCTTGATTATGGGTCTAATGGAAATTTTCCAGAACGAACCTCTGTACTAAACTCCTGCACGGCTTGGGTAATTACCTGACGCAAATTCCCATAAGACTTAGCAAAAGGTGGCTGGCGCTCGGAAAGTCCTAGTAAATCTGCTGTCACTAACACCTGCCCATCACAGTGGGGTCCGGCTCCAATGCCAATGGTGGGAATAGTTAATTTTTGTGTAATTGACCTTGCCAAATCGCTTGGAATATGTTCCAAAACGATAGCAAAGGCACCAGCTTGCTCCAATGCGATCGCATTCTGCAAAATCCGCTCCCCAGTTTCCGGTGTTTTTCCTTGTTGCCGTAAACCTAGCAGATTAATAGACTGGGGTGTCAAACCTACATGACCCATCACCGGAATTCCCACAGCCGTAAGCCTCCCCACGGTTTCAGCCATGGCAGGATATCCTCCCTCCAACTTCACTGCCACTGCCCCAGTTTCCTTCAACACTCTACCGGCAGAGTGGATTGCCTGCTGAGGACTTTCCTGATAACTCAAAAACGGCAAATCACAAACCACTAATGCCCGTTTAACACCCCGACACACCGCTTTGGCATGGTGAATCATTTCCTCAAGGGTCACTGGCAGCGTTGTGGAGTAACCCAGCGTAACCATTGCTAGAGAATCCCCGACCATGATTATGTCTACTCCCGCTTCATCCAACAGCTGAGCGATCGCATAATCCGCAGCGGTCAGCACCACAATCTGGCGCTCCTGTTGTTTCCATTGATTCAACTGCTTGATAGTAACTGCCATAACCAATAAAAGTTTCAGTCAATCCAATTAATAATTCTGAAAGATGCTGATGACAAAAGTGAACCGAACTATGGAAATCTTTGTAAAGAAGCGAGAAATACTGACTTCAGTGTAATTTTTCTGTGCCACTGATTGATGCCCCATTAAGGGTATATGGGTTAATACCAGTAATCAAGAAGGTTGAACAATCCTGGTTGAGTAGGGAATACTAAGAATGAAGCTTCCTCGATCAGGTTCCCTATGTCAGAGCCTCTAATTTCTGCCATCATCTGCACCCACAATCGTGAAGAATATTTGGGTGCAGCCATTGATAGCTTGCTACAGCAGGATTTTGCCGATTATGAAGTAATTGTGGTCGATAATGCCTCAAGCGATCGCACCCGTAACATAGTTGACCAACGCTTGGACAACTCTCGACTAAACTATGTTTATGAACCCGTACTTGGTTTATCCGTAGCTCGTAACACCGGGGCTGCCACTGCCTCTGCTGCTATTTTAGCTTATCTGGATGATGATGCCGTTGCCAGTCCCCGTTGGCTTAAGACAATTTACGAAGCTTATCAAAGTAACGAGAAACTAGCAATTGCTGGTGGTAAAGTAACCCTATTGTGGCCAGATGGCATTACCTCTCCCTCCTGGTTGTCACCAGACCTAGCCGGAAATTTGGGAGCTTATGACCTAGGGGAAACCCTAATTGAGATCCAAAATCCTGGTTTGACTCCCAGAGGTTTAAATTACTCGATCAGGCGGACTTTTCTGGATAAAATCGGTGGTTTTGATGTCAATTTAGGTCGTGTGGGGAAAAATTTGTTATCTAATGAAGAGTTACATATGACAGAATTAGCTCTCCAGGATGGTTGGCAGGTTGCTTATCTGCCTGATGCTCTAGTAGCTCACAATGTTGCCCCAGAACGAATCAATAAACGTTGGTTTTTGAATCGTGGTTGGTGGCAAGGTATTAGCGAGTGTTACCGTGAACAATTGGTTGGTCGTGCTGGTACTGCCCAATTTTTACGGGGAGGTGAACGAATGATTCGAGGAATCTACAAATCCTTGAAGCACTTCCGCAATCCAGCTTTGCGCTTTGATAATTTGGTTTATGCCTATGGTCAAATCGGTTATCTGAGTGCAGTAATTAAAGGAATGCTAAAAAGGAGCAACTCCTCTCTATCCCAAAACCACTCCAGTCATTAATCAGACTGGACAACAGGTTATCTTATATTATATAGCAATCCGTGTAGGAATTGAGATAATTTTGATGCGATATTCCCTACTCCCGTCTTGATGCAGTCGCTCATGGGGGAAACCCCCGCATGAAGGCGCTGCATCGCTGTTCCCTACTCCCTGTTCCCTATTCCCTGTTTCCTGTTCCCTTTGCCATAGCACAGATAATTTTGGTTGATTGTTGACTGTTAACTGTTGACTGATAAGCCTTAATTTTTCTTAAGGTTTGCTGTTAGTTATTCTAGGCTAATAGACTTTTCATAAAACGTCCACAATTCCAGGTGTTTAATTATGAAATCCCCTAACACTAAACTTCCGGTATCAGTTCTAATTCCAGCCAAAAATGAAGAGGCTAATTTACCAGCTTGTCTTGAGAGTGTTAATAGAGCAGATGAAGTTTTTGTTGTCGATTCCCAAAGCAGCGATCGCTCCATTGAAATTGTCGAAGAATACGGTGCCAACATAGTTCAATTCTATTTTGATGGGTTTTGGCCCAAAAAGAAAAACTGGAGCTTAGAAAATATTGAATTCCGTAATGAATGGGTATTAATTGTTGATTGTGACGAACGCATTACTCCAGAACTTTGGGATGAGATTGCTGTGGCAATCGAAAATCCTGATCATAATGGCTACTATATCAATCGTAGAGTATTCTTCCTAGGACAATGGATTCGCTTTGGTGGCAAATATCCAGACTGGAATCTACGGTTGTTTAAGCACGAAAAAGGTCGCTACGAAAACCTAAAAACGGAAGGAATTCCCAATACTGGAGACAACGAAGTCCATGAACATGTTGTCCTACACGGCAAGGCTGGCTATCTTGAAAATGATATGCTACACATTGACTTTAAGGATATTTACCATTGGCTAGAACGGCACAATCGCTACTCCAATTGGGAAGCTCGTGTCTATCTGAATCTACTAACCGGTAAAGATGACTCTGGCACCATCGGGGGAAATCTATTTGGAGACGCCGTGCAGCGTAAGCGGTTTCTGAAAAAAATCTGGGTTCGACTACCGTTTAAACCATTACTGCGCTTTATTTTGTTTTACTTTATCCAGCTGGGCTTTTTAGATGGAAAAGCTGGGTACATTTATGGACGCCTGTTGAGTCAGTATGAATATCAAATTGGTGTCAAACTCTATGAGTTACAAAAGTTTAGCGGTAAGCTAAATGTAGAAAAAACTGAACCAGTACAGACACCAGTAACGCCAAAGCCATCAGTTGTCTCTCCAAATCCCTGAGTCTAAATTATGACTAATGACTTAAGTAAACTACCAGCGTTAGATTTAGAACCCTTAGTGGATTTACGCCAGTACGACCAATCTTGGTTTGACCGAGGACGTCCGGGCTGGTTCATCTTACTCTGGTGGTTGGTGCAAGCGATCGCATTTCCCTTAAGTCCTCATAACTTCAATGGCTTCCGCCGATGGCTGCTACAACTATTTGGAGCCAAGATTGGTACTAATGTGATCATTCGACCCACTGCTCGTTTTACTTACCCCTGGAAAGTAGAAGTTGGTGACTATAGTTGGATTGGGGATGATGTAGTTTTCTACAGCTTGGATAGAATTCGCATTGGTAGTCATTGCGTTATTTCTCAAAAATGTTACCTCTGTACTGGTAGCCACGATATGAAAGACCCAGCCTTTGGTTTAATCACATCTGAGATTCGTGTTGGTAATGGAGCCTGGATTGCCGCCGATTGCTTCATTGCGCCCGGTGTTCAAATTGGAGCCAATGCCGTTATTGGTGCTCGCAGCACTGTGTTTAGTAATATCCCAGAGCAGCAAGTATGCTGGGGAATACCAGCACGTCCCCGCTATCGACGGGAAATCTAGGAGATAGGGAATAGGGAGTAGGGAGTAGGGTGTAGGGTGTAGGGTTTAGGGATTAGGGAGTAGCTTACAAGGGTAGGTTTTTTACGGCGAGTAGGTACTTTTATTAGGTATAAACTTCTATCCATATCTATCAAAATACACCATGATTTCCAGGATAATTCTCCCAATTTCCCGCTTTTCCCGACTCCCGACTCCCGATTCCCGACTCCCGACCCAAATGTAAAAAACCTACCCCTGTTAGATCTCCCCATCTCCCCATCTCCCCATCTCCCCATCTCCCCAATCTCCCCATCTCCCCACACTCTTAATCATCGGTATTCAACCGGAGTTGATCATACAAGGGTCAGCTGACCAGATCCGGAAAAATTGTCGATAAGTTTCCGGATTTTAATTTTGCCAAAAGAAAAAGATAGTGGACCACTTTAAGTCAGGATTCCATAGTCATGGTTCACAAATTCATTTTCCAAGGTTCAGCTTACCTGTTGTCAGCATCCGTGATGTGGCAAATGCTTCCCGCAACAGCCGGAATAGTACCTCGGAAGCATGACAATAGCAATGTTCGCACCTTCGAGATTGCTGGATTATTCGATGAGCTCCGCCAAATCCGTCGAGATGTTCAAGAGGTAACTAATACCATTCGTGAAGGCAGGCGTATAATCCAAGGCACACGCGGAGTGGTTGATGAGTTTGATCAACTTGGGGACGACCTCAACTCTGGACGAGTGGTAAAGTCTTCTAACAATAATCCTTGTCGCAAAAATGGGTCTCAGAAATCCGTTGCTATCAATGAGCAGGTGATTTGCACCAAAGACGGAGCCTATGAGTTAAGTCAGGAATTGCGTAAGGTACTGATGATGACACAAACTCGAAACCTATATATTGATGAGTTTTACGGCAATTTTTTGGACAAAGTCTTTAATCGCCCTGTTGAGTTTATGTTCGAGAATAAGGAGGAGATGACCTTAGAGAATCTTACGAAGGTGCTTGCTCTCTATGATCAGAAAAGGTGGGATTATAGCAAAATCACACAGATTCTTTTCTCTCCCTCTACTAGTAAAGCAACCTTGATGTTTGGAAAACGCACCGAACCGGAAATTGTATCTGTTCCTGATTCCATTGGTGAGTTTTCAGATTCCGTGTTTAAAATCAAATCTAAGTCTCCTTTCTTGAATCAAGAATAACTTGACAGGTAAGCTATCAGCGGTCAGTGGTCAGCGGTCAGTGGTCAGCGGTCAGTGGTCAGCGGTCAGCCATCAGCCGTCAGCCGTCAGCCGTCAGCCATCAGCCATCAGCCATCAGCTGTGGCACAGGCTTCGACGCTGGGACTTAACTCAGATTAAACCAATGCTTACCTGTTGTCTTGATGCAGTCGCTCATGGGGGAAACCACGCCAGTTGCTCATGGGGGGAACCCCCAAGACCGCACTGGCTCCCCAAGACCGCGCTGCATCGCTTATTCAAAAGCATCTCAAGTACACATTAGCTGATAGCTGTTCGCGTAGCGTGCGCGTAGCGCTTAAGCTGATAGCTAATAGCTGATAGCTAATAGCTGATAGCTGTTCGCGTAGCGTGCGCGTAGCGCTTAAGCTGATAGCTGATAGCCTTAATCACTAAAACTAATTTGTGGTCCTTTTGGTACAATCCCAGAGGGATTAATAAAGGGATGACTCTTATAATAATGATCCTTAATATGGTCAATATTACAAGTTTCTTCTACCCCTGGTTGATGATAAAGGTCTTTGAGATAATTCCACAAATTGGGATAATCCAGAATTCGTTGCCAATTACATTTGAAATGGAAATAGTAAACTGAGTCAAAGCGTAGCAGAGTGGTAAACATACACCAATCGGCTTCTGTAATGCGATCGCCACAGAGATAACGTTGTTTACCTAACACCCCTTCCCAATAGTCAAGGGCATTAAAGAGGTCAGTTACTCCTTCTTCATAAGCTTGCTGAGTAGTAGCGAATCCAGCTCGATAAACACCATTATTAATAGGTTGGTAAATGGCATCAATGGTTTTATCAATCTCTTCTCGTAAATTCTCCGGATAAAAGCTGATATCCGACTGAGCAATCCCGTCGAACTCTAGGTCAAACATCCGAATAATTTCACGGGATTCATTATTAACAATCGTGCCAGTTTCCTTATCCCAAAGTACTGGAACGGTCACCCGTCCGGTACAGTTAGGGTCACCTTTGATATAAACTTCCCGCAAATAGCGAGCACCATTGACTGTATCAGGGATACAACCAGGCCCATCGGAAAATTCCCATCCATCTTTATCCATAAATGGGTCAACAATGGACAGGGTAATCGCTTCCTCCAATCCCTTTAAGGCTCGCATAATCAGAGTGCGGTGCGCCCAGGGACAAGCATAAGAAACATAGAGATGGTAGCGTCCAGAGGCTGGTTTATAGTCTGTGGAGCCATCAGCACGAATCCAATTACGAAACTTGGTGGGATTACGCATGAATCGCCCTTGGGGGTCTTGCTGATAGGCTTCGTTAGTCCATTTTCCGTTAACGAGCATCCCTGTTGCCATAGTTTTCCTGTGATGGTATTTTTTTTCATACTATCTATAGCTAAGGGAGTAGGGAGTAGGGAGTAGGGACTGGATCGCTGAAAACCCTCTTTGCTTTTGGCTTTTTCGGCATTGCTGAATCTTTGGATAAATATGAGTGGGGTAGGTATCCTGCCTGCGGGAAATATATTGAAACTGGCAAGATGCCAGTTCCACCAAGATGCCCATTCCACAAAACTCTTAAAATCATTCCGAATTTATGCAACGCCAATAGGAGTAGGGCGGGCATGATACCTACCCTACTCCTTCAGTGATGACAAGAAGATTAGCGTCTTAATTTTTTATTTACAAATCAGCTCTTAGACCTCGAATGTAGAGAATAAGGCTGGTCTGGGGACCCATATAATGGTGAAGCCAATAAAGTGGGTACAAGTGTCCTTCACGAGACGAGCGGTGTAGATACTCTATCACTCCGGCCCAATGAGCAGGCTTTCCATAGTCATGCCAAAGAATAATAGCTTGCTCATTGGCAACTGATAAAGCAAGTTTGGTGTCATTCTCAACATAGGCAAAGGAGTGTGATCCATCAATGAAAATTAGGTCAAATTTGTTTTGGAAATCCTTAGCACTCAGGTTAGCTGTATCTTCCTTGATTTGCTTGATGCGGTTAGCTGTTGGACGACCTTCAAAAAAGAGCGGTGTCTTATCCACTGGGAAGTAACGTGCGTTCCATCCACCAGAGTCGAGGCGAGGGGTTCGACCATCTGGAAGGTTAATGGTGACTAATTCAGCATCATCACTTAATTGAAGAGCTAGGTTGTGGGATGTCCAACCATGAAAAGTACCAATTTCCAGGACTTGCTTAGGTTGGAGCCAGCGCGTAAGAGCTGCAAGGATTGCCAGTTCTGTGTATGAAATGCCCCCGTTTTCAATCATGGGACCTACTTCAAGGGATACAAACTGGCTGTCTAAACCAGGGAAAAGTTTGGACAGGTGTTCATATCCAATTTCATAGGGTCCGGCAAACTCCGAGTTACGGGGATCTATATCTAGAGGGTCTAAAAGTGTTAAGGGATATTTCATTGCGCTTCTGCTAGTTACATTCAGAAACCGAAAGCCCCGTCTTTAAAGCGGGGATCAAGGTTAGTAGCGACTAAAGTCGCCGTGAGAAAAATATTTTTGAGATTCCGGAATCTTCTTCTGGCCAGTGTAAAAGAAAGTAGTTAGTAAAATCAGGGCAAAGGCATCTAAATTCCAAAACCCTTATCCAGTAAAGATTTCATCAATTGATTAAAAACAGGACTTGATCGTTGAAATTCTTACCCCGCCTGCCTTTCAAAAATAAGATGCTTTTGCCCTGGTAACTGCATCAGTCAAATGTAACAGGGTAAACGCATCTTGTCAATAAACTTGGGGTAGTTCTCAATAACCCCCGATTTTACTGTGCTTATTGACAAGTAATTTTTTAGATATAGTGTTCATCGAATTCAATAAACTCTAAGCACCTACACAGAATTAATTACCTAGTCATAATCTCTGTAACCCTTACATTGTAAGAGTTGTAATTTTATAAATGTCTAATCAGTTTTGTGTGCATGCTTATGTAGTAATAAAAAAATTAGATGCGTTTACCCTGTCAAATTTAACCAGATTTGTCTGAATAATATTAATATCTTTTCTCTTGTAGAGCTATATTATGGAACTACTGACATCGACATTAACTGCTGCTGCTATTACTGCTCTCATTGTTCAAGGTGCTGCTAACAAGACAGGAGAATCCTTAGCCGAAGGTAGTTTGAATCGTTTCTCCCAACTGTTTCAACTTGTACGCAATAAATTTGAGGAAAGAGACAAGATATACTTGCTAGAGCAAGCTGAAGAAAATCGGGAGGTTATCGAGGCTGAGTTGATTGAGCAGATGCAGGAAGACCAAGGATATCAAGAACATCTGAAAAAGTTACTGGAGTCAATGGGAATTACCCGTCAGGTGGTAATAAATGCTCTTAAAGTGGAAGACTCCATTGAGGTAGAAGGCATAGACCAAGATATAAACCTGAAAGATTTTGGAAGTCGTTTGGTTGAGCAGATCGGAATAAGCAATACTACAGCTACAAATATCAAGATAGGAAAAGTTTACCAAAAAATTAACCTTAATTAATAGAGTTTTCGGGAAATAATAAAAACTTATTCTGGTGCATCTACATAAATTAAATTATGGAGAAAATATAATAAAATTTTCACAATTGCCAAACTTTACACACTTCCTATACTCCCCGCACTACCCTTCTTTTTTACAAATATGAGATGTACCCAAGTTAGTTGAGATTGCCGGTTGATATTGGAACTTTTGGGTTAAGCAGCCATGAGATAGAAATTCCATAATCCTGCTAAAGAATTCAAGCTGTGAAAATAATAAGTTTACTAAAGCTACTAAAGTTACCCAAACAGATTTGGGATGGGATTCCACAGATCATACAAAATCTGCTTTACCAAGGCTATATTCAAAAAAAGACAAAGTCCTTATGTGGTATCACACAGATTATTGTGAAAGATAGCCCAAATGTAATCTTTGAAGGACCTGTTAGCCAAGAAATAAACATCCGCTTTCCAGAATCAAAATCTCCTCCTTATAAAATTTCCAGAACAGCTATAGATAAAGATAAATTTGTCGGTCGTGATAAAGACTTAAGAAAACTACATCGTCAACTAAACGAGGTAGGGACTTTGGCTATCACTGCCGTTACAGGTATGGGAGGCGTTGGGAAAACAGAATTAGCTCTTCAATACACCCATAGACATGTCGATAAATTAGGTTTTATGGCAAGGTTTATAGCTTATTTTTTTGGGAGGCCTCATCAATCCATAGGTTCAAAAAGTTATCCAGGTGGTGTGCTCTGGCTAGACGCAAGAGGGGTAGATATCTTCAAGGAAATATTAGAGTTTGCGGCTACTTATCTCAATTTTATACCACAAGACAAGCAAGAACAATCAGCTCAAGTTCAAGCTTGCTGGAATAAATGGTCTGGCTTATTTAAAGGTGAAAAGCTTCTAATTATTGATGATGTCACCAAAGAATTATATCAGGAAATATTTTCCTATATCCCTAAAGGTTATAAAGATATAAAGGTCATAATTACAACCCGATTAAAATTAGATACAAGAATAATAAAATCCTTGCATCTAGACGTATTAGATAAAAATAGTGCAATTGAACTGTTGAAGAAGTTAATTGGAGAAGAACGTGTAGAAAGGGAACTAGAAAAAGCTCAACTGATTTGCGAGAGGATGGGTTATTTACCCTTGGGTTTAACACTGGTAGGACGATACCTAAACTACTTGCAGGCGGACTCTTTGGAAGATTTACTGGAGGAGCTAGAAGAAGAAGGCATAGATTCGGGATTTATGGAGCTTATTGAAGAGGACAGCAGCTTAAATATACCGTTTGGAGATCGGCAGCTATATGAAGGAGTCTATACCGTTTTCAATTTGAGTTGGAAGTATCTAACCAAAGGAGGGAAACAGTTAGGAGCTTTACTTAGTCTATTTGACATTCCTCCCAATGTTTGGTCAATGGTTGAAAAAGTAGCTCCACCAATAGCAGAAGTACGTGGAATAGCAAATAATAATTTGGGAGATATT
Organism: Moorena sp. SIO3H5; assembly: GCF_010692395.1. GTDB lineage: Bacteria > Cyanobacteriota > Cyanobacteriia > Cyanobacteriales > Coleofasciculaceae > Moorena. The sequence continues at coordinate 2,645 of NZ_JAAHHS010000215.1, read as the reverse complement.
AATCTCATTAATGGTCAAGAAAGGAACCCAATACATCCACTGATTCAGGAATTTTTTATTAAAAAGCTCAGGGAAGATGATAATTTTCTAGATATTCAAGATGTACTATTTGATAACTTAGTGTTCCAACAGTACGTTTATGATACAGGGTATTTAGAAAATAACCTAAAACAGATTGAAAAAATAAGAGATTTACTAAGCCCTGATAAAAGCAATCTTAAGGGTTATGTCATTCTTAGCAAAATGATCGGTCACGGTTACTATGCAGATCGTTCTACTAGCCTAACAGAAGCTGTTGATAACATGATGCTGGCACATAAGAAGGTAATTGATGTTTACGGCTCATCTACTGAATATGAGCAAAAAGTGTGGCATTGGTATAAACTATTTTTGTTGGATCATTCACACAATCTCGTCGCTACAACTCCAGAAGGTTTTATCAACCTTAAAAATGAAAGTTTAAATTCTCAAGATTTACAGTCCAAAATTGAGTCCCTGTTACCAGAACAATTAAAGCAGATTGACTCTCCTTTAACTCCGAATTTTTACACTTATGTTTTACGTGCTGCTCACTACTGGGGACATCGCGGTAACCAAGTTTCCTATCAATTACTAAAGCGTATTCCCAATGTACTTGGTGGTAAAAATCAAGACATAAAAAAATTATACGATCAAGGTACTAGATACTACTTGCTGGCAGCAATTTTTAGAGCAGTTAACTTTCGTCTATCTCATCCTAAAAAATATCAAGAACATCTTAGCGACTTAATACAAGAATCCCCTGGCACCCCTCAATGGTTATTAAGTTGGAATCCGGTTGGCTTTGAAGATAGTGTAGTTAAATTTGAGCAATTCACCAGCCTCTCTCAAGCAGTTGGAGACACAGCTCACCAATACAAAGGCATTACATGGATCAAACTGTGGACTTACCCTTACATGGCTTCTAGGGAAAAAGTTGATAGCTCTTACGTTGAAGAAACACGACGGGTAATGGAAATTACCTTCAAGCTCTGGGAAAAGGCTAAAGAGCTTTTGAATAAACAGATCAATGAAAAAATCATTAGGTACTATGCTTGGACTGCTCCTCTAGAAACAATGGTAGAACTTATAGAAGCTCACAGTTATAATGAGTCACTTATCGATTTGGAAGAGGTAACAAGAAGAGTAGAGGAAGACATGGACAAGCTAGAGGAAAAATATAAACTCACTTATCCTTGGGCAAGGCTAGAGGCGCTAAGTCAAACTGAGAAATTCCACAACATCCTGGCTAATCTGGGATAACAAAGACACAGCTGTTCCCCGAAAGGATGGGGGCGGTTTCAGCCACAGGTGGTATCATGTGAGGGCGATCGCAAACGAGCGTAGTTTCTCAAAAGCTGATTCCCTCAGAGCCGAGAAGGTCTGTCGATTCATCCTTTAACTGCTTAGGTTTTCTTCCTAACGAATTCTTAGCTTTGCTACTGTAGCGGTTTTGGTGAATCACTACAGTAGCCCCAGGGTAAACACATTTATCAAGAGTAGCGATCGCTTGTTCTTAGAGGGCGATCGCTTTTTGTTAATTCGTTTTCCCTAAGAAAGCTTTGTTAGGAATTCTAAAAATGTTTTAGTTCTTGGTGTTAAGAGAGTGCGGCGATAGGCATCTGCGGCTTTTTTAATTCCTTCTGCTTGAGTTGGATAGGGATGAATTACGCTGGAAAGCTTACTCAAACCAATCTTATGGACAATTGCTGTAGTCACCTCAGAAATCATTTCCCCGGCATGAGTTGCCACAATAGTTGCTCCCAGGATTTGATCTGACCCCTTCTTGTGGTGAATTTTAACAAATCCCTCTTCTTCCCCATCTGCGATCGCTCGGTCTACAGTACTAAAGGGAATTTTAATCGTATTAACATTAAACCCTTTCGCTTGAGCTTCATGTTCATACATTCCCACATGGGCAATTTCTGGATCAGTATAGGTTGCCCAAGGCATCACCAAGTTACTCAGTTTATATTTACCGAAGCCAAAGGGAGAAAATAGAGTATTCTTAATCACAATCCGTGCGGCTGAATCCGCTGCATGGGTAAACTTCCAGTCCATGCAAATATCACCAGCAGCATAAATTTTGGGATTGGTAGTCTCAAGGTAATCATTCACCTTCACTCCTTTACGCTGGTCATACTCTACCCCGACCAGTTCCAAATTTAACCCTTCCACATTGGGGGCACGTCCAGCACCGATCAAAATTTCATCTACTGTGACCGACTCTTCCAAACCAGTGCAGCTATTGAAGTGTAAGGTTTTACCTGCTTCTGTCTTCTCTACCCGGTTCAATTGGGCACCCAGGACTAAACGGATACCTTCTTTTAAAAAGACTTTTTGAACAATATCGGCGGCGTCAGCATCTTCTTTATTTAAAATGTGAGAACCGCGATGGAACAGCACTACTTCACAACCTAAACGGCGGAAAGACTGAGCTAATTCACACCCAATTGGACCGCCACCAATAACAGCTAGTCGATTGGGACGTTCTGTCAGAGAAAATACTGTTTCATTGGTGAGATACCCCGCCTCTTGCATGCCCTCAACTCGGGGTCTTACTGCTCTTGCTCCTGTAGCAATTACTGCTTTCTTAAACTTGAGGGTAGTATCGTTTACTTCAATAG
>NZ_JAAHHS010000214.1 GCF_010692395.1 Moorena sp. SIO3H5 | reverse complement strand
CCAAACAGACAAGTGGGAGGTTTAACTCCAATTACCGTTTGACCACTTCTCACTTGGGCAGCAATAAATTGCACCTTGACCGTTTTATACCGGATTGTCCCGATTAATGACGGTTTAAGAGTATCTCATGCCCATCCATAGAAGCCTTTACCCATCTGCGATCTGTTGAAGTAACTTACGAATAATATCAGCATCCTCAGCTTGGGGCAGGATTTCCAAATAACGTTCCAAATCCTGGCATGCTTCTAATAAATATCCCAACTGGGAGTAAATCAGCCCCCGATCCCGCAGTTCTCCGGGTGCATTAGGAAACAGCAACAACATGCCCTCAACTGCAGCCAGTGCTCTAGGTAAGTCTTGGCGATTGAGATATATTAATTTAAGATTCATGAGCATCCGTGCCAACAGCTGCCGATTACTCACCGGTGCAAGGAAACGTGGTTGTAGGGTTACCGGATGCCCATAAATTTGGGTAAGTCGTTCCTCGCAGTCTTGTTGAAATAAAATCTCACCACCATCGAAAGCATCTACAAAGATCCCCACCTGCTCAAACTGTGGGCGAATTAGGAAATGCCCTGGCATGCCAATACCAACCATGGGAAAATCAAGGCGTCGAGCCACTTCCAGGTACACTACCGAAAGGGTAATCGGAATACCTGTGCGCCGATCAATTACCTGATTGAGGAAACTATTACGGGGATCGTAGTAATCACTGCTATTGCCCGCATATCCTAGGTCATCATAGAAATACTGATTCAGAGTCTTAATCACTCGCAGGGGATAGCGTTGCTCAGGCAAACGCTCCTCTACTTCGGATGCCATGGTATCTAAGGCATTTAGGTAATCATCAATAGCCAGATCCGGGTATTCTTCCTGAGCTATGTAAAGCGCTGCTTTTGCCAAATTAATTTGGTCATCTGGCTGATTTATTTCTGTGTAAAACCCTTGACGCCCTGAGGTAAAGTCCATCTAAAATTCCGTCAGATACTCTGACTATATAGTATTTTTATTTGATATCTAAATATATAGCAATTCTACGACTTGTGAGGTACAAATTTATGGTTTTTAGGGAGCAGGGAGCAGGGAGCAGGTAAGAGGGAAAAGAGAAGAGGGAAGAGGTAAAAAATAGTGTGTACCTCATGAGTACTATAAACGCTATAATATTGATGGAAAAAGGGAATAGGGAACAGGGAATAGGGAATAGGGAATAGGGAACAGTGTCAAGATATGCGAGGATTTTTTAGTGTTATGATAAAGCTCCGAAGTTCCTTGTTACCTTTCATCACAATTCATCTATAGTATTATTTTTAGATTTAATAGAACTCTCACTGTTCACAATTTAAATAGGATTGCTATATCACTCCACAAGTTCATCTAAAGATGTTCAAGAACAAGAAAAGTCTGTTTCGCCAAGAATCACTTGAACGGCTATCTTCCCCAGAACGGCTGGATCAGTTGATGCAAGTGGTTAATCCTAGGGATTGGCTACCAATAGCTGCTTTGGGGGGTTTGGTGTTTTTGGCTGTGATTTGGAGTATTTTTGGACGGATTCCCATCACTGTCACCGGTCAAGGAGTACTAATCCGTCCCCGGCGGCTAGTACAGTTTCAGTCCACTATATCTGGACAGTTGGACTCTCTAAATGTCGGGGAGGGGCAATGCTTTGAGAAAAATTATGTGCTGGCAACCATTGACCCATCTGAACTCAAAAAGCAGTTACAGCTGCAACGGAGGAAACTAAGTCAATTGCAGGTACAGGATAGAGATAGCAATTTAATTTCAACTGAGCTAACCCAATTGGAAACGGATGCGATCGCAAAGCAGCGAGCTAGCTTACAGCAACGGTTGCAAGATGCCATGGCTCTGACTCCTGTACTAAAAGAGAAAAACTTTACTGCGATCGCTCGACAGCGTCAAAGTCTCAACCAACAGCTGCGGGATGCCATGGCTCTGACTCCAGTATTACAGGATAAGGGATTGAAAGCGATCGCACAGCAGCGCCAAAGCTTAGAACAACGGCTAAGGGATCTTATAGCTCAAGTCCCAGTTTTCAAACGGAGATGGCAAAAGCGTCAGGAACTGTCGGCGGTAGGGGGAATTGCGGAAGATGCGGTTTTACAAGCGGAACAAGACTATCGCCAAGCCGTGCAGAGTATCTCGGAGCTGGAAGCACAGTTGAAGCAACTGGATTTTAGTGAAACTGAAACACAAGGGACATACGTACAGAATCTGAGTGTGATTAGTGAGATTCAAGTAAAATTACAGGAACTCAGTGTTCGAGAAACTGAGGCTCAACAAAAGTATTTGGATAACCTCAGTAATATATCCCAAATCAGAGCACAGTTACAAGAGTTGGATACCAAGGAAAAACGTTTAGACCAACAGAATTTGGAAAGTTCTAATCAACGAAGCAATCAGATTCAGGACGTGAAGCTGGAAATTGCTCGACTCGAAAAGCAAGTGGCAGACAAGAGTAAAATTCTGAGTGCTTACGCTGGGTGCGTTGTAGAAATTGCTGCTGCTAGGGGACAAGTGGTTCAACCCGGAACCCAGCTCGGCACAATGACAGTTAAGGGAAAAATTCATGGCATGGAGGGCATTACCTATTTCTCGGTCAAGGACGGGAAAAAGATTCAACCAGGAATGGTGATTCAAATTACACCGGATACAGTTAAGCGGCAACGATTTGGTGGCATTATGGGTAAAATAACCTCAGTTTCACCCTATCCTGTAACTCGTGAGGGAGCAGCTAGTGTAGTTGGGAATCCAGAAGTAGTAGATAATCTGATCGGTCAGGGGGGAGCAATTATAGAAGTCTACGCTCAATTAGAAGCAGATAATACCACCTTTAGTGGCTACCAATGGTCATCTTCTGATGGTCCAGACTTGAAAATTTCTGCCGGAACTACTACCACCGCTAGGGTGAGAGTAAAAGAGCGTGTGCCGATTACCTTTGTCTTGCCGATTTTGCGGGAATGGAGTGGGATTTATTGAAGGTTTAAAGGTTGAAAGTTGAAAGTTGAAAGTTGAAGGTTGAACGCGCACGCGTGGCCTTTGGCCAAGGTTGAAGGTTTAAACAGTAAACAATGAAACAAAAACGAATCAAAACCCCCACTCTGTTGCAAATGGAAGCAGTAGAATGTGGTGCCGCTGCTCTAGGAATTATTCTGAGTTACTATGGTCGGATTGTGCCATTAGAGGAACTTAGGGTTAGTTGTGGTGTGTCCCGCGATGGTTCTAAAGCATCTAATTTGGTTAAAGCTGCTAGACGTTATGGAATGCAAGCCAAGGGTTATAAAAAATCCCTGGCTAACCTTAAAAAATTGCATCCTCCGTTTATTGTGTTTTGGAATTTTAATCATTTCCTAGTAGTAGAAGGATTTAGGAAAGAAATCGTCTTTCTCAATGATCCAGCTGCTGGTCCACGACGGGTCTCCAGCGAGGAATTTGATCAGGGTTACACGGGGGTAGTGCTGGTAATTGAACCAGGATCAGAGTTCAAAAAGGGAGGTCAAAAACCCAGTATTACTTTAGCGCTATGGTCACGACTAAAAGGGTCTATTCCAGCAATTACATACTGTATAATAGCAGGATTTTTATTAGTTTTTCCTGGCTTAGTTATTCCCGTATTTAATCAAATTTTTGTAGATAATGTGTTGGTCGAAAGTCGCACTGATTGGCTACGTCCCTTGATTTTAGCCATGGCAATTACGGTACTCCTACAGGGGGTGCTGACGCTGTTACAATTGCGGTATTTGAGACAACTAAAAATTAAGTTATCCGTAGGAATGTCCAGCCAATTTCTATGGCACATCCTGCGATTACCAGCGAGATTTTATGCCCAGCGGTTTGCTGGAGAAATTAGTAATCGGGTTAAGCTAAATGACAAAGTGGCTGACGTGCTTTCGGGTCAGTTGGCAACAACAGTGATTAATTCCGTAATGGTAATCTTTTATGCCCTAGTGATGTTTGCCTATGATGGAGTACTCACTGTAATTGGTATAGTTTTTGCCTTGGTAAATGTTGTGACCTTACAATGGCTGGCTCGTAAGCGGGTGGATAGCTATATGCAATTAGCCCTAGACCGGGGTAAGGCAGCTGGGGTAGCGATCGCTGGACTACAGGGCATAGAAAGTGTAAAGGCATCCGCAACGGAGTCGGATTTCTTTGCGAGGTGGTCCGGTTACTATGCTAAAGCGGTTAATGGTCAGCAGAAACTGGAAGTAGCAAACCAGGTTTTAGGAGTTTTACCGCCTTTGCTAACCTCCTTAACCTCTATGCTGATTTTGGCGGTTGGGGGTCTAAGGGTAATGGAAGGATCTCTCAGTATTGGGATGTTAGTGGCTTTTCAAAGCTTGATGAACAGTTTTCAGAAGCCTGTCAACCAGTTAGTCAGTTTTGGCAGTACTCTCCAGGAACTCGATGGTGACCTCAATCGCTTGGATGATGTATTGGGCAACCCGATTGATCCCCAGTTGAGGGAAGGGTTAGCTCAAACCGCTCATTCCCCTAACCGACCCCAAGATCCAGTGGCAGGTCGAAGGGGAGATCAAGGAGAATCTGATTCATTCCCCACTCTCCAGGTCTGCCTTCAAGGTCATGTAGAATTACGCAATATTACCTTTGGCTATTCCCGGATAGATGGACCGTTAATTGAGAACTTTAATCTGAGCCTGAAACCTGGTCAAAGGGTAGCGCTAGTAGGGGGTAGTGGTTCGGGAAAGTCTACCATAGCAAAAATAATAACTGGTTTATACCAACCTTGGTCAGGGCAGATTCTATTTGATGGGATTCCAAAAGAGCAGATTCCCAGGTTGGTGTTGACGAATTCCTTAGCAATGGTAGAACAGGAAATCTTTCTGTTTGGCGGTACAGTGCGGGATAATCTGACATTGTGGGATAAGACAGTACCCCTGTCTGAGATAGTGCGCTCTTGTCAGGATGCGGCAATTCACGAGGTGATTCAGGCACTACCTGGGGGATATGAAGCCCAACTGATGGAAGGAGCTGGGAATTTAAGTGGGGGTCAGCGTCAACGTCTGGAAATTGCTAGAGCTTTAGTTAATGACCCAGCGATTTTAGTGATGGATGAGGCAACTAGTGCCTTGGATGGGTCAACGGAAACGATTATTGACCAGAATCTCAGGCGTCGGGGTATTTCTTGTATTATTGTAGCCCACCGCTTGAGTACGATTCGAGATTGTGATGAGATTATTGTTCTGGAGCGGGGTAAGGTGGTGCAGCGGGGTACCCATGAGGAATTGTGGCAGCAAGGGGGAGTTTATGGGCAGTTGATTAGTTCTAGTTATTAGCTAAGTATTCAGCCTACCGCTGTCAGCGGTCAGCTTAAAATAAACCTCATTTGGGAGAATTTAAGAGTTCGAGATTTGCCCATCTAAGCATTAGCTGATAGTACCATCTGTAGCACCATCTGTAGCGCATTAGCTGATAGCTTACAAACGTTAATACCTAAGCATTTAGCTGAATGCTTACCTTGTAAAAACCACGCTAAAATATGGGCAAAGCTACTGTAGAATAGGCGAGCGATGACACCCAAAACAACTCGACGTAAGTTTATCGTGACCAGTGTTGCTGCTGCCGGTGGTATTGTTGGAAGTGCAGCATGGCATCAACAGCAGTCTCAACTGTCAGCAAAAGCAGCTATTCAACTGCCAACAGCAGCTACAATGCCAGAACGAGTGTTAGGTAAAACGGGGGTTAAGGTTCCAATCTTTGGGTTGGGAGGTGCAGGACAAACCCCTTTGTCGAAGATGAATCGAGAAGCTGATGCCGTCGCTCAAATTGAAGCAGCGTTAAAGTTTGGAATTCGTTATTTTGATACCGCAGCTAGTTATGGTCCCAGCGAATACTATATGGGTAAGGTATTACCTGCTTATAGATCTAATCTATTTTTAGCAACAAAAACAGCACAACGAGATCGAGATGGGGCTTGGCGAGAGTTAGAGCGATCGCTTAAACGCCTTCAAACTGATTCTATCGATTTATGGCAATTACATCATGTTTCTTTTCACGAAACGTTAGATCAGATTTTTAGTCCCAATGGCGCTATCAAAGCCTTTGAAGAAGCAAAAGAACAAGGAATTGTCAAATATTTAGGTATTACCGGACATCACGAACCGGATGTGATTGCAGAGGGGTTGCGGCGCTATCCCTTTGATACTACCTTAATTTCTCTGAATGCGGCAGATGTTCACCATCCTCGTCCTTTTGCCAAAACTGTTTTACCAGTGGCGCGAGAGAAAAATGTAGGAGTCATTGCTATGAAAGTTCCAGCTTATGGCAGGTTATTCAAAAATGGTGTGTTAGATGGAATGGAGCAAGCCATGGGTTATGTATTGTCTCTAGAGGGAGTACATTGTTGTATTATTGCTGCCGAATCCGTCAAGCAATTAGAATCTAATTTTAAAGTAGCCCAAGCATTTCAATCCTTAAGTTCACAACAAATGACTGCTATTGAAGCACGCACAGCTTCTGCTTGGCAAGACAATACATTTTTCCGGAAGTGGACTTAGAAATATAGCAAGGTGTAGGCTTGATACTTACAGATCAGCAGTAGGGTGCGTGATTGACACACCCTACAATTTTCGCAGCATCGCCTATCAAAAATGCTGCGATATATAGCAGTCGCCAGGGCAGTTAGCACATGACAAAAGTCTCAAACCTAAGTAAGCGCAAGAGTTTGAATTCTGAATTCTGAATTCTGAATTCTGACTTCTGACTTCTGACTTCTGACTTCTGACTTCTGCTAGATCTAAGGCTTAGCCTACTGGTCCTGACGGCTCTTGTGCCTTAAACTCAGGACAATAGATCAGATACTTGCCAGTAACATAACCTTGTAAGGGCGCAGAAATAGGAACCCAGCCATTACTACCACGATTAACAATCGTTACCTTAGAACCATCAGCAATAATCCCAATAATATCACCGTCAAATGATGGTGATTTACGCACATTTAAACCCTGTGGTGCTGAAACTTCCCGACAATTCTCTTCCGATGGTGGTGGTTTTGGACAAGGTTTTATTTTAATAAACTTGCCAGACACATAACCGATTATGGGTTCTGAAATCTTCACCCAACCATCTGCACGTATACTCTCAATCTTGACCTCAGTACCATTTTTTAATGTACCGATACTGGGACCACCAGGAGTTGAACGCACCATCAGATCACTACCACTAGTGGTAACTGTACCACACTCTTTTTTGGCGGTGGGGCAGGGTTGAAGATACGCCTCAGATACATAACCTTTCTGGGGAGAAACAATCGGTACCCAACCATCACTACTAGTACCCTTGATAGTGATTTTAGTACCATTTTCTACAACACCGACAATAGTACCACCAGGAGTCGCACGCACATTAAGCGGGTTACCCTTAGTTGATACTAGACGACATTCTTCTTTGGGAGGAGGTGGTGGACAAGGTTTAAGATACCGGTCGGAAACATAACCCTTTTGGGGAGAGACAAGCTGTACCCAACCATTAGTACTGCTATTGATGATAGTGACTTTAGTGCCATTGTCTAAGTCACCAATAATCCTACCACCAGGACTCTGACGTACATTCAGACCCTTGCCAGTATTGGTAGAAACTATGCGACATTCCTGCTTAGGTGGTGGTGGACAGGATTGGAGATACTGCTGAGAAATATAACCTGACAAGGGAGACGAAATTTTTGCCCAGTCTTGGTTTACTATTTGCTCAAGGGTAACCTCAGACCCGTTTTTGACGAAACCGATAATCCGGTAATTGCTACCGGGTCCACTGCGGACATTGAGATCACTGCCTCTAGTGACCACTTTGCGGCATTTGTCTGTAGCCGCAGCTAGTTGAAATTTTGCTTGGTTCTCAAATGAGATGTTTTCTAAACGAGAGGATGGGGTAAATTGAGCGATCGCAGGACTAGTAGCATAAGATGGCGCAGGAAAAGCTGTAAAAGCTAGCGCCACAGAGATGCACACCACTAGTAATCTTCGCCAACCACTAATCTTTGTGATCATATGTTGGATTTATTATTCACTACCAAAGTGGAATGGCTTTATTTTATTAGAAGCCCCGAGAAAACCCTATATAGCACTACCCATTCAGATGTTTGACATGGCTAAACTCAGAAACGTTAGTCTAGCTGACTTCTGACTTCTGACTTCTGACTTCTGAGGCTAAGCGTAGCGCTATACTCTCGATTCCTAGCTTCGTGGTGGCAAGAATAGAACAGGGTGCCAGCTGCTGCGCATTAAATCACCGGCTAAGCTACGGACTGACCAATCTAAGAATTTTCCTTTCTGATCGGAAGAGATTGCGATCGCAGTAATATCAAATTCTAAGGCTGTGTCTAAAATCTCTTCACGGGCATTTCCCACTCGCACGTCTGTATTGACCTGTAAGCCAAGCTGTTCTAACTCTGCTTTTACTAGTTCTAGCTTGTCTTGAGCTTTTTGTAGCTGAGGCTCCTTAGATAATTCTCTGCGCCCCCCTTCGCTGACTACCCACAACAGCATACACTGCTTGAGTGAGTCATCTGGTGCTTGTTTAGCATACTCTTTGACCCTTTCCACGACATAGTTCGAGGCTGTAGTGCCGTCATAGGGAATTAGCAAATACCGGAATAGATGTTTGCAGCGTAGATCGAGTTCTTCGCAGGTGTAAGCTGAAATCAGTTGTGGTCGCAGCATTAGCAATGGTGTACTACATTCCTTGGTCAAGGTTGCTGTAGTGCTACCGAAAAGCTTTTCTTGTAATAAGCTGCGCACTGGCGTGCCAATCAGTATGACATCAGCATCGTAACGTTTGGCGATTTTAGGAATACTGTCACTAGGACGACCTGAGGTCACTTCGATGTGAACCTCTACCCCTTCAGGTATATTGGTCAAACCCTTTTCAAAGCGCTGGCGAGCTTGTTCTATTCCTTCTTCATCAATGCGAGGTATTTCTCCCTCTTCCCAAAGCGGAACAAAGTGGCAGAAGATGATTTTCTTAAGCCCACCAGCCGCTAAACTGGGGACAAACTCTACTAGCCGATATAAACCGTCAGAGAAATCGGTGCAGATTAGGCAATGCTGAAACATATGCAGGGAGGATGGCTTTTTCTTAGAGTTTCTTTCAGACTAGAACAATTTACAATTACTTTCGATAGTTTTGCATTAATTTATACAATTTTATAAACTATTGTTCCTGACTTGCCTAGAGTGAATTAGGTTATTCCCAATCCGTTAGCTATCAGCTTAAGCGCTACGCGCATATGCTTACCTTTAAGCAAGCTTGCCGTGATATTATTCAAGATTATATTAGTTAACAATAAATTGAATCAATTAATTTTAATTTTAATTAAATCTTAATATAATTCGAGTTGACGCCCCAGCATCCCCAGCTCCTTTCCTACCTACGGAATTGAGCAAGAGAAGGAGGTCGCGACTCAATTAAGGTGAATAACAATCAGACTAGGGCTTTAGCTATAATCCCCAGTCGTGTTTTAGGACTTCTTTGTACATTGTTTCACGCATCATCATTTGCTCATAGAGTTTGATTAGGAATTCCTGAGCTTGCTCACGGCTCATTTTCTGGACCTGAGATTCAAAGGACCGTAGGTTAAATTTTTGTTCCAGGGAAAGTTCTACTGGTTTAGACATAGTTGAGCTCCTTAAAAACTAATCATGGGTTTTGGCTGGCTAGAGCAGCCCTAGTTTAGATCAGGCTAGGTATCGGTAAATGTATCAACCGTTAACCTAACTTACCTTTAATTAAGAATCGTAACAATTATTTGACAAAATGACCAGAATTTGATCCATTATGACGTTATATATGACCTAGACTATTTCTAGCAAGTTCCCTGGCTAGGATTGATGCTGTGGAATTCGGTATATAGCGCTACCTGCAAGTTATAAGTCAGAAGTCAGAAGTCAGAAGTCAGAAGTCAGCGATTACTTACGTTTGCTGAGTTTAGAAATGTCAAACATCTTAATGCTTAGTGCTATAACTGTTTCTTATACTCGATAAAACATAATTCGATAAAACACAATTGGTCGCGGCCTTGGGTCGCACCTGTAGAATAGCCATCAGGGGTGGAACTGGCATCTTGTGTAGAACTGGCATCTTGCCAGTTTCCTCCTTATTTGTGGAATGGCCATCAGGGGTGGAACTGGCATCTTGTGTAGAACTGGCATCTTGCCAGTTTCCTCCTTATTTGTGGAATGGCCATCAGGGGTGGAACTGGCATCTTGCCAGTTTCCTGGCTTATGCGATCGCTTTTAGCGGAAGTTTCGCTTCATCGCGCAGCGTGACCTACGGTCAATCGCATCCCCGAGATACAACAAGCCCCCTAACGGAATAGTAGTTTATTCAATATAGTTAAATAAAGACTAGCTAGTTGACCAAGACCCTATACAGTTAACGATTCAACCTTTGTTAATTACCTGCTCAGCCTCACTTAATCCGGAATTCCCTGGCTGTCAACAAACAAGCAATCGCTACAATGCCGCTACAATAGGGCTATGCCTAGATCTACTACTACTTCTGACAACTCTCCCCTGATCCCTGATGAGTCCGCAATGGCAGCATCCCCCCTACTGATCCTAATTGATGGTCATTCTCTGGCTTTTCGCTCCTATTTTGCTTTTGCCAAAAGTCGTCAGGGTGGATTACGCACCAAAACTGGAATTCCGACCAGTGTCTGTTTTGGCTTCATTAAATCCTTGCTAGAGGTAATGGAGTCAGAAAACCCGAATGCGATCGCAATTGCTTTCGATACCAAAGAAGCCACCTTTCGCCAACAAGCCGATGCTAGTTATAAAGCCAATCGTAGCGAAACACCAGAAGATTTCATCCCAGATGTCAAGAATCTCCAGCAGTTACTGGAAGGGTTAAGAATCCCAGTAATAACCTCTCCTGGTTATGAAGCTGATGATGTATTAGCAACCTTAGCTCACCAAGCTATTGATCAAGGCTATCGGGTCAAAGTTGTATCTGGCGATCGCGATTTATTTCAACTCGTTGCTCCAGATAAAGGGATTACCGTTTTATATCTCAGTGGTGCCTTTGCGAGAGGGAGTGCTACAGTTGGCCCAACGGAATATAGCGTAGAAGAAGTAGAAGCAAAATTGGGAGTATTACCCTCTCAAGTCGTGGATTATAAAGCCCTCTGTGGGGATCCATCCGATAATATTCCTGGAGTTAAGGGCATCGGAGCAAAGACTGCAGTTAAGTTACTCAAAGAATACCAAAACCTCGATAATATTTATGCTTCCCTTGATACTATTAAGGGTGCGGTTAAGAAAAAGCTGGAAGTCGGTAAGTTAGATGCTGAGCATGCTCGCTTTTTGGTTCAATTGCGATTTGATACTCCTATCGATATTGATTTAGACCAGTGTCAGCTCCAAGGATTTGATCCTAAGGTGCTCAAACCGCTATTGGAGAAGTTAGAGTTAAAGTCATTTATCAGTCAAATAGATAAACTACAGCAGCGTTTTGGTGGCGTAGTGCTAGAGGATATCCAAACTGATGCCCCAAATAATACTGATAGTGATACTGATAGTGATACTGATAGCAATACTGATACTCAGGAAGATCAGGGTATTTCCTTTTTCAGTGCAGCGGAAACGGAAGAGTATCAACAGCAAGGGTCTAATACTGGTTCGATTCAACCACAAATTATCGATAACGTAGACAAGCTCAATCAATTAGTTGAACAGCTAAAATACTATACCGATGCTGGAAATCCTGTGGCTTGGGATACAGAAACCAGTGATTTGGAACCACGGGATGCTCAGTTGGTGGGGATTGGCTGTTGTTGGGGAAAAGAATTTACTGATGTTGCTTATATTCCTATCGGTCATAAGGATGGGACTAATTTAGATAAGGATATAGTCTTAGAATCCCTACGTCCAATTTTAGAAAGCTCAGATTATCCCAAAGTCTTACAAAATAGTAAATTTGACCGACTAGTGTTCCGTTGTAACGGGATTCAGCTAGCAGGAGTGGTATTCGATACGATGCTAGCGAGTTATGTACTCAATCCCGAAACTAGCCATAAACTTAGTGACCTAGGGCTGCACTATTTAGGAATAGAAGCAAAAAGTTATGAGGACTTAGTTCCAAAAGGGAAAACTATCGGAGATTTAGACATTCCCACGGTAGCGGATTACTGTGGGATGGATGCTTATACCACCTTCGGAATAGTTTCTAAATTGCGAGAAGAATTGGCGAAAATTCCAGCTTTGCAGGAATTGCTGCTAGATGTAGAGCAACCCCTCGAACCGGTATTAGCTGATATGGAATACCAGGGGATTAGTATTGATAAGGATTATCTGGAACAGTTCTCTCAACAGCTGGAAAAGGATTTAGTGGCAATTAAACAGCAAGCCTATCAAGATGCTGGACAAGAATTTAATTTAGGTTCCCCTAAACAGCTGAGTCAGTTACTGTTTGAGAAACTAGGGTTAGATCGTAGGAAGTCTCGTAAAACTAAAACGGGTTACTCTACCGATGCTACTATCTTAGCTAAATTACAAGGAGACCATCCAGTAGTAGATGCTGTTCTGGAATACCGTAGTTTATCTAAATTAAAATCTACTTATGTGGATGCTTTACCAGCACTGATGCGTTCTGATACTAAACGAGTACATACAGATTTTAATCAGACCGTGACCACAACTGGTAGACTATCCTCCTCTAGTCCTAATTTACAAAATATTCCTATTCGTACTGATTTTAGTCGCCAGATTCGGAAGGGTTTTATTCCAGAATCCGGTTGGCTGTTGGTATCCGCTGACTATTCCCAAATTGAGTTACGAATCCTAGCCCACTTGAGTCAAGAGCCAGTGCTAGTAGAAGCTTACCAAACTCAAGCGGATGTCCATACCCTGACAGCGCAAATGTTATTTGATAAAGAAGACATCACTGCTGAAGAGCGGCGCTTGGGTAAAATAATTAATTTTGGCGTAATTTACGGCATGGGAGCACAACGGTTTGCTCGGGAAGCTAAGGTATCCGCAGCTCAAGGAAAAGAATTTATTGATCGATTAAACCAGCGCTATCCTCTAGTGTTTGCTTATTTAGAGGAAACTAAGAAAAAAGCGATCGCACAAGGCTATGTAGAAACTATACTCGGACGCCGTCGCTACTTTAGCTTTGGTGGTAACAGTCTTAGAAGGCTGCAAGGTAAGCCTCTCGATCAGATTGATCTCGATAAACTTAAGAGTATCAATCCTTATGATGCTGGGTCATTAA
>NZ_JAAHHS010000213.1 GCF_010692395.1 Moorena sp. SIO3H5 | reverse complement strand
ATGCACTCGAATGGTTTCGATATCATCGTCAGGGTCATACCCCCAAACTTCTTTAAGGATTTCGCTGGGAGAAACAGTTTGACCATGGCGCTGCAGTAAACAGTGCAGTAGTTCAAACTCGAGATGCGTCAGTTTCACGGTTTTATCAAACCAAATCGCCTCAAACCTTTCTGGAACCAGGGTCAAAGGACCATAGTTCAGGATTTCCGTATGCTTAGCAGCTTGGGGAATTCGGTCTGTGCGCCGTAGTAATGCTCGCACTCGCGCCAGCATTTCTTCGAGTTCAAAGGGTTTGGTGAGATAATCATCGGCACCAGCATTAAAGCCTTCTACCTTGTCTTGGGTTTGACCTAGGGCAGTCAACATCAATACTGGAATATCGGAAGTTCGTTCATCCCGACGTAACCGTTGGCAGACGGTGAAGCCATCTACCTTAGGTAGCATCAAGTCTAGCATAATCAGGTCTGGCTGCAGTTGCAGAGCTAGAGCCTGACCCTTGATGCCATCCATTGCTTGACTAACATCGTAGCCAGCCATCTCCAAATTGATGGTGACTAATTCTGAAATTGCGGGGTCGTCATCGATGACCAGTATCCGGGGCATCACTAAGGAGTTGTTGGTAAGGTTTATTTGTTAACGTTCGATAAGAACAATTTTAGATTAGTAACAATACTTATACGATTATAAAGGCAGACTTTAAGTTTGTTGTAAACAAAAGCTAAGAAATTTTAAGATTTCCTAATTTTACGCAAAACTCCCTGGAGCTGAGTGCTAGATTCATTAGTCCTGAGTAGACAGGATAAATTCATGGTGCAAGCACTGTTGAAACCAGAGTAAGCTCTGCTGGTCAGCAGGGTTTACTGCTTATCCCTGAGAACTAAAGCCCCTCGGCAACTAGCAGGGTAGTACTCAAGGTACCACCCTAGGGAAACTTACGTCTGTTCAGGACTAATCAGTTTCACGTTTTTGGCTAAACCCAGCTGTTGTAGGAACTGAATCGTCATCCAAGTCAGGTCAATTTCCCACCATTTAATGCCATGCCTTGCAGAATACTGATAAGCATGGTGATTGTTGTGCCAGCCTTCACCATAGGTGAGTAGGGCTACCCACCAACAGTTTTTTGAGCTATCTTTAGACTCATAGGTGCGATAACCAAATTTGTGAGTAGCACTGTTGACAAACCAGGTACAGTGAAACACAAGCACTAGGCGCACAAAAATCCCCCACACCACAAATGGCCAGCCACCAAGGGCATACAGCAACAGTCCTAGAACCACTTGAATCAGCACAAAATACTTATCTAAAAACTGATAGACCCGATCTTCAGAAATATCTTTAGTGTATTTAGGAATGTCCTGATCAGCAGGGATTTTATGCAACATCCAAGCCATGTGACTCCACCAAAAGCCTTGATGGGAGTCATGAGGATCGGGTTTGGTGTCAGAGTGCAAATGATGGATGCGATGTAGTCCTACCCAATCTATCACTCCTCCTTGACAGGAAATGGTACCACACAAAACTAGAAAGTATTCTAACCACTTGGGTGTCTGAAAACTGCGGTGAGTCACTAAGCGATGCCATCCCAGAGTTACCCCCAAGCCCCCTGTCACCCAGTGGAAAAATATCATTACGCCCACTGCTGTCCAATTAAAGTTGCTCGGAAGTAACGCAAACAGCGCTGCTAGGTGAATAAAGGCCATATAGGTAATAACGACCCAATCTAAACGAAGATTATCTGAAGTAGCAATTGTCATGCAGTAAGTCTAATAGGATACAAATTGTAATAACCCGCTCTCTTTGATCTAAAATTTCGAGGCGCGAATTTTGGGAATGAACAGCTCTCAAAGGCTGCAAGCAGCAGAAAAAGCACTATTTCCGATCTTTTATGGTATTGACACCGCCGTCAAGCAAAATCTTAAAAAGGTACTGAATTCTTTTCGAGTACATCGTGTAGGAGTGCATCACTTTGCTAGTGTTTCGGGCTATGGACATGATGATTTAGGACGCAAAATTCTCGACATGGTATTTGCTGATGTCATGGAAGCTGAATCGGCAGCGGTTCGGGTACAATTTGTTTCCGGAACCCATGCGATCGCATCTTGCCTGTTTGGGGTATTGCGTCCTGGTGATGAAATGCTAGCGATTGCCGGTGCCCCTTACGATACCTTGGAAGAGGTGATTGGTTTACGAGGTCATGGTCAAGGTTCCCTACTAGAATTTGGGATTGGTTACAGCCAGTTGTCCTTAACTAGTGAGGGAAGTTTAGATTGGTCAGCCTTGGCAACAGCGGTAGGAGAGAATACCCGCCTGGTTTTGATTCAGCGTTCCTGTGGGTATTCTTGGCGAAAGAGTCTTTCTTTATCAGAAATAGAAAAAATTGTCAAGCTTGTCAAACAACAAAATCCTGATACTATCTGTTTTGTCGATAACTGTTACGGGGAATTTGTAGAAGAGCAAGAACCGACAGCAGTAGGAGCAGATTTGATGGCGGGTTCCTTGATTAAAAATCCTGGGGGAACGATTGCTACTGCTGGAGGCTATGTCGCTGGAAAAGCTGACTTAGTTGAAGCGGCGACCTGTCGTCTGACTGCTCCAGGGATTGGTAGTTCAGGTGGGGCTACTTTCGATCAGAATCGATTGCTGTTTCAAGGATTATTCCTAGCTCCCCAAATGGTTGGTGAAGCCCTCAAAGGGAATCATTTAATCGCTCATACTCTTTCAGCACTCGGTTATCGGGTCAATCCCCCACCGATGCTACCCCGTCGGGATGTGATTCAAGCCGTTGAGTTGGGTTCAGCGGAAAAATTAATTGCTTTCTGTCGAGCGATACAACAGAATTCTCCCGTAGGTTCCTACCTCGACCCTGTCCCAGCCGCAATGCCTGGTTATGAGAGTCAGTTAGTGATGGCTGGGGGGACTTTTATTGATGGTAGTACGTCAGAATTTTCTGCCGATGGTCCGCTCAAGGAGCCTTATATTGTGTTTTGTCAGGGAGGAACCCATTGGACTCATATTGCGATCGCATTAGAAGCTGCCATTGAAGCAATCGGAATAGCTGATAGCTGATACCTGTTGCCTTAGCTTGCCCATAGCGCAATAGCTGATAGCTTAATGATTACTTGTCGCTAGTGTTATCAATATTTCAGTTACTATAGCACTATCGTTCTAAATCCTTGATCACTTTCTCCCAATACCACTTTTCTGGCATTCCTGGGAATTTTCCTTTAGCCAAGTCAAGTAGGCGTGTTGCGATATCCGATTGTCCTCCTACCAGTCTGAGTAATCTTTGTTGCAACTCCCTACTAGGTTTAGTATTTGATGGTGCTTGTGATTCTCGATTCCTCGACCCCTCGGTCAGTTGTAATGGCTGTAGCTGTTTGAGTTTATCGAGCAGTTTCCGATAATTAGTCCAGTCTTGTTGATCGAAATACAGGTTTGCCGCTTGTTGATAATCTTCAAATGCTCCCCGTAGATCCTCAAACTTTTCACGAGCCGTTGCCCGATAACGATATGATTGAGCATCATTGGGTTTAAGAGTAATAACTCGGGAATAATCTTCGATGGCTTGGCGATAGTCTCCCATCTGGATATAGGCATTACCCCGATGAATCAAAACGTCCCGATTTTCCGGATTGCTTTGTAGTAACTTGGTCAAGTCATCAATAGCTCCCCGGTAATCTCCTAGTTCAATGCGTACTAACCCTCGATGGTAAGAAACTTGAGTATCTTGGGGATTTAGTTCCATGGCTTGACCAAGGTCTTGAATTGCTCTGCTGTAATTACGAAGTTTGCAGTGAACAATACCTCGATAGCAATAGGCTTGAGCATTTTTGGGGTCAACCTCAAGGAGCCAGTTGAAATCTTCTAAGGCTTCTCGGTATTTGCCTGTGTTAACTTTATTTATTGCTTGATTACAAAAATCGTTAGTCTGGGCTCGACCTAAAGCTAATAGTTGCTGTTGTTGAATTTGATTGATACTTTCAAGACAACGACGACAATTTAATTTATCTTTTTGCTCTAGGTAGAGCTGAGCTGCTTGTTTAAATGATGCGATTGCAGCCTGATTATCTCCTAACTTACGGTAGGCACTACCTTGAAGCTTACAAGCTGCAGGCTGGTTAGGATTAATTTTAAGTATTTGATTGGCATCTTCTATTGCTCCAGGGGCATCTCCGAGTGCCAATCGAGCCAAACCCCGCCCGAAATAAACTTCAATACTTTCAGAATTGATTTGTAAAGCCTGAGTATAATCGGCGATCGCACCTTGTTGATCCCCTAAGTCAAAGCGAGCCATAGCTCGTTTATAGTAGGCTTCGGCGAAGTTCGGATTAATCTCTAAGGCTTTGTCAAATTCCTCAATTGCTTCGTTCAAGTCTCCTTGACGAATTTTATCTATTCCTCGGTAGTAAAACTCTGCTTCCATTGCTTCTGACTCTGAATCAACTACCATTACTTACTAGTTTAGTTATTTTATTATTGTTTTTTTTGTGATGTTGATGAGTAAAATTTGGTAAAATTAATTAATTTCCTGGATGTGAGGAAAGTTTCCAAGTTTCCCCATCTTCCCTATCTTGCCTCTGATTTGGAATCTGCAACTGTCCACCAAGCCAAAGCATAAGCTTGAGACGGCTGATTAACCTGTTCGTGATACTGAACCCGAATTTTGTAGCGACCTTGAGCCGGGACTTGGCAGAAAATATGTTCCACAGCATCTGCTTCACTGATAGAAGCACAGACACTTTTGTTAGTGTCCTCTTCTCCCACTGGCATTAAATAGAGGTCAAGATTATTCAAACCGCGATCGCTAAAACTCTCCCCAACATCATAAGCATCATTATTATTGTCATCCTCTAACTCTACCAAACGGTCCCAAGCGAGAGTTAAAGAGATAAAACTTCCTTCTGCTAGGGGTTTTGTTAACACATAGTCCCGATAAGATGATTTTTCCACACTACGGTAATCCCAACCGACTGGTGGCACTCCAATGCCGCTGGGACTCCATTGGCCGAGTTTAAATTGCTGGTAAGCTCGAAACCCATTGAGATGTCCTGTCCCCATCTGCATATCCAGAGGAATTTTGGGGTCTTGGTAAGCATCAGATTCTAACCAGTGGTGATTATCCTTTGCCCGAATCGTGCGACTCATGCCTAGTAGCATCCCATCACCGAGATCTTGAATTTTGTCAGCAGAATTAAGCAACACTGCCTTCATTACTTCATGGCGTCGGGAATCTGTACTCCAATTCATCCACAAGCTATGCAGCCCGGTATTGGCGGTTTCCGCCCTGAGGGACTGCATCAAGAATAGTTTTTCTTGTCTTGAGCGCAGCTTGCGCAAAGCTGAATCACCAAATTCCTGTAGCAATGCTACAGCACCAGTGATATGGGGAGCAGCAAAACTGGTACCACTGACCTTAGTCACTTTACCTTTGAGGTCATACAACGATATCTTGTTGCCAGGAGCTACTAAATTAATCGAGCGGCGAGAACCAACATTAATTTCTTGGCGAATCATACGACGACCAATACCAACTGGTAAAGCACTCAAGTTAGCAAAGTCTACTTTATTAAAAACTCCCTGACGCTTGGCTGTGTATGCTGCATTAATACCATTAAAATTATCTGTGGGGATCGGAATGCCCCCTTTGCCTTGGTTGCCAGCAATCACATACAAGACATCATGCACCCTAGCTGACCAATCGATACATAGAGTTAACAGCGCATTGCCATCCAGCACCGCTTCCTCCCTGGGGTCCCGCTGTAGGGATTCACCAAAACTAAAATTAATTGCCCGCACATCTGAGCCATTTTGCTGAGCAATATGCTGAGCCGACAGGCACTCTTCTGGTTGTCCACTCCTAGACAGGGAGCCAACTGCTGAAGCGTAGAGTTTTGCCCCAGGTGCTACTCCCGGCAACCCTTTGTCTCGACTAACCATCACAGCTGCTACCATAGCCGCATGTTCATCAACATGGGTATTCGGTTGTGCTGGGGTGTTACGATAATATACTCCCGCAGGAATTACTGTCCGATTCTTGACAGCGGCCTTATCCTTACCAAATAATCCAGGTCTACCAATTTCCACTTGCCCAATGGCAATTTTGCGACCGCTTAAATTATAGGGAGGTTGGTGTAACCGATAGACATTAATACCAGCTTCTGAGATTGATGTATCTAATCCCAAGGCTGGGGCGATTACCCCTGAGATGCTTAAACCACCCAATAGCCATACCAGTGTTTTTTGGATCGGAATTTTCATAATTGTTTACACAGAGTGCGTTGATTTATCTGCGACTACTTAGCCATTTCCCCAAAACTTAGCTAGATCTAGCTATAGCGTTTCTCATAATTGTGAGCTACACAAGATTTTTTCCCTGTTCCCTCTTTTCCCCTCCTGGGAGGGGTTAGGGGCTCACAGGGGTAGGTTTTTAACAAAAACGTGAGGTGTGGGGTGTAGGGGGTGGGGTGTAGGGTGTGGGTGATAAGAAAGCGATGCAGCGCGGTCTTGGGGGAAACCCCCGCATGAAGGCGCAAATCACGCTAATCAATAAGTTTTACCCCTTTTCTGCATAGCCGACCAACCATAAAGGCTCAACGTAATCAGGTTTCGTCTCCGGGGGAAACCCCCGCGTGAAGGCGCTGCCTCCCCAAGACCGCACTGGCTCCCCAAGACCGCGCAAATCACGCTTGTCGTTGTCAGCCATGCTTTGCGCGAGTGGGGGAAACCCCTGTGAGGCCACTGCATCGCTTGTCTTATGCCCCACACCCCACACCCCACACCCAATACCCCACACCTGAGGTCAAAGTAAAAAACCTACCCTTATGAGGGGGTTAGGGGTGGGTTCCTGTTACCTGTTCCCTACTCCCTAATCCCTACTCCCATTAACCCCAAGGGGGGCGTACCTCACCCAATTGAGAATCCCTATAAAGTATTAAGCTGTGTTTAGATTGATGCAGTTTAATCCCATGAAACTACAACGGACAACTCTGATTTTAGTCATTTCTGCCATCCTCCTGGGGGGAGGTGTATATATTTATGAAATTCAGGGTTCTGAAAAGCGAGAAGCTGCTAAAATCCCTAAAAAACCTATATTTAATTTCACTGAAGACGAGATTCAATCGTTTACTGTTAATAGTGATGACAAGACCTTAGTATTCGAGCGAGCCAGTGAGCCAGAATCGGGTTGGCGGATGAAAAAGCCCAAAGAAGCAACAGCTAGTGATGCGGTTGTTTCCTTTTTGTTGAACTTGCTGGCTCAGGGTAAAAGCGATCGCATTCTTACGGTTAGCCCTGACCAACTTCCAGAGTATGGATTAGACAAGCCCTCAGCAACTATAACAGTGAAACTGAAAAATCAGGACAGTCCGAAGATGATCTTAGGCAACTTGGACTTTACTCGCAGTTTCCTATATGCTCAAGTTTTACCACTGGATTCCAAATCTGAGCAGTTGGATGTACTGTTAGTGCCCGTGGACTTTCAGTATGCGGTCTCACGCCCCCTCTCAGAATGGCTGGTTAATCAGGAAAAGGCTGAAGAAGAGAAGCCATCTGCTGCTGAAAAAACTGACTAGTAACAAATCCACAGAAGTAAGCTTCCCTGTAGTTTTGATAACAGTTTTGACAGTCAACCCAAGGGTCGCTAGAGTGAAAGTTATCTATACACACATTTTGTGCTGTTCTATTGATAAAGTTATTTAATGCAAACGCTAGCCGCAACATCAGTTAATTGATTAATCTCCTAATCGGATCTTAAACACTATGGATATTCTTCTTAGCATACTCGCCCCAGTTGTTTTAGTAGCTTTTGGATACAGCGTCGGTACCACAAAAGTTGTCCAAGAGGGAAATGAAGCTCTAGTAGAACGCTTTGGTAAGTATCGTAAAAAACTAGACCCTGGTCTTAACTTCAATGTAGTTCCGTTTATAGACAAGATTGCTGTAGAAGAGAGTACCCGTGAACAGATTTTAGACATTGAACCTCAGCAGGCAATTACGAAAGATAACGTTCAGGTAGAAGTCGATGCCATCGTGTATTGGCAAATTTTAGATATGTACAAAGCTTTTTATGCTGTAGACAATGTTCATGAGGCGATTGAAAATTTAGTGATGACCACCCTGCGTTCTACCATTGGTCAGTTGGAACTAGATGAGACTTATGCCTCCCGAGACAGAATCAATCAGAACTTATTGCAACAACTAGATGATGCCTCTGCTGATTGGGGAGTCAAGGTGATGCGGGTTGAGGTGCAAGAGATTAAACCACCCCAGACTATTATCGATGCCCTAGAGAAGGAGCGAGCTGCTAAGAGTGAGAAACAAGCCAAAATCTTACAGGCTGAAGGTACAGTGGAGTCGATCCAAATGATATCCAAAGCTCTTGAAGAGCAAGCTAATACTCAGAAAGTCCTACAGTTTCTGATCGCTCAACGCTATGTAGAAGCTAATGAAAAATTAAGTGAAAGCAGCAATTCTAAAGTCGTCTTTATGGATCCAAAAGCACTGAGCGAAGCCATGACTGATTTGCTTCAAACTGAATCTGTGGGGCAGAGTAATTAGGGCAATAACAATGTAATAATTTAGCGGTCAGCGGTGAGCTAAAAGCTCACGCTTGCACGTTCAGCGGTCAGCTTAAAATAAAGCTCAAAAGGTAAAATTTAATAGTTCGAGATTTTCTCGAATTGAAACTCTGGGAAAAAGCCCATCTAAGCATTGAGCGGTCAGCGGTCAGCGGTCAGCAAACGTAACAGAGATTAAACCAATGCTTACCTCTTTTATTCAAAAGCTAATAGCTGATAGCTGAATGCTGTTCGCGTAGCGTGCGCGTAGCGCTTAAGCCGAATTATGATAGCTGAATGCTGATAACTGATAGCTGAATGCTGTTCGCGTAGCGTGCGCGTAGCGCATTAACTGAATACTTAAACACGCCAAATCGCATCAGCAACACGGCAGACATCATGGAGCTGGCGAACATCGTGTACCCGCAGGATGTCTGCTGAACCGGCAATGGCACTGCAACAAGCCGCAGCAGTTCCCCAAATTCGACCCTTGGGGTCTGGTTGATTGATAATGCGTCCAATAAAGCTTTTCCGAGATACTCCGACTAACATCGGTACACCAAGGGCATCAAACTTAGGCAGTTGCCGCAGAATCTCTACACTTTGCTCAGCGGTTTTGGCAAAACCAATGCCTGGGTCAATAATAATATGCGATCGCTTAATTCCTGCTGCGATTGCGGCATTGACCTGCTCCTCCAGAAAGCTATAGATTTCCCCAATTAAGTCTTGATAATCAGTTAGTTTTTGCATGGAAACGGGGGTGCCTCGGATATGCATTAAGACAATGGGTACCCCCAACTGGGCTACGACTGGCAACATGTCTGGGTCAAATGTGCCACCGGAAATATCATTGACCATATTCGCACCAGCTTCTACCGCCGCCTTAGCCACAGATGCTCTAGTGGTATCCACAGAAATCGGTATCTTGACCACTGAACGGATTGCCTTTACCACAGGCACAACTCGTTTCAGTTCCTCCGCTAGGGAAATTTGCTCGGCACCAGGTCGAGTCGATTGACCACCAATATCGATAATATCAGCACCAGCATCTACTAGAGCGTGAGCTTGCTTTAAGGCAGCTTCTGGGGAATAATACTCTCCGCCATCACTAAAACTATCGGGGGTAACGTTCAAGATACCCATGATATAGGTTCGTTTGCCCCAGTGGAAAGAATAGTTCTGGATGGTTAATTTTCCTTTATCCATCGCTTATGAATCATGGCTAATTGCGAATTTAAAATTGTCCATTGCAATTAACTAATTAACAAATTAAATAAATAATAATAAGCTAACTAACAATTAACAATTAACAATTAACAATTAGCCAATGACTAATCACAACTACTGATAATTGACAATCCTGGCAAAGCTCGCAGGTTCCAAGCTTCCTCCGCCCACCAATACTCCATCAATTTCTGATTGAGCCATAATTTCATCAATATTATTGGGTTTGACGGAGCCACCATATTGAATTGGGACATTAGCTTCCTTGAGTAAGGAGCGAATCAATCCAATGATTCCATTAGCTTCTGAGGCATCACAAGTATCGCCAGTACCAATTGCCCAGATTGGTTCGTAAGCAATCACTAAATTTTGCTGGTCAACGTTGACTAGGTCTTTTTCCAACTGCTTGGTAATAATGTCTTCTGTTTCACCAGCATCCCGTTGTGCTTTCGTTTCCCCAACACACAGAATCGGAATCAAACCATGACGCTGAGCAGCGTGAAGGCGTTTATTAACGGTTTCATCCGTTTCGCCGAAGTATTGACGCCGTTCACTATGACCAACAATGACATAGCGCACACCAATTTCCTTGAGCATGTCACCAGCAATTTCACCAGTGTAGGCTCCAGAATTTTCCCAGTGGATATTCTGAGCCCCGATCTGTACAGGAGTATTTTGTACATGCTCAGACATCACACCCAAGTCGGTGAAGGGAGCACACAGAACAACCTCCCGTTCTATGGGAGTTTGCTCCAGCTCAGGCAAAAATCCCTTTAAAAACTCAGCGGTTTCCGCTTGAGTTTTGTTCATTTTCCAATTACCAGCTATAACAATTTTGCGCACAGCTTAACTAAATCATCTCTAAACCATAATGCATTCTTTAGTTTAAAGCTTTTACTTACGCCAATATCAGAATTGTTAGACTTTTGCTGTTCACTGACCTGATCAGACGATACTCCTAGGGTAAGTTCGCCGGAAGCATCATAAGAGTAAGGTCAATTTATTCCCCCAACTCCCCAGACGCTTCTTACATCTGTTCTGTGACATCTCCCGACATTGATACAAGCAGCAAAAGCTGTCGCTGTTAACTTTTGCCTCTTGCCTCTTGCCTCTTGCCCTTGCGCGTAGCGCTATAACGCTGCTGCTTCCCGTGCTGCGGCAGCTTCGTCGGGATGAATGTTCAAACGGGTTAAATTAAGACGACCCTTGTTGTCAATTTCCCGTATTTTGACAACTACCTCATCTCCTACGGCTAACTCATCTTCCACTTTGCCAACTCGGTAGTCAGCCAGTTGGGAAATGTGAATCATGCCTTCTTTGCCAGGAAGTATTTCCACAAAGGCACCAATGGGAATAATCCGGGTGACACGACCAACATAGACATCCCCTTCATTCAGCTTGCGGGTTAAGCCTTGGATGATACTGATAGCTTTTGTAGCCCTGTCCCCATCCATAGCAGATACGGTAACTGTACCGTCATCTTCAATATCGATTTTTGCCCCAGTTTGCTCGGTAATTCCTTTAATTGTCTTACCCCCTGGACCAATGACTGTACCGATGAACTCCGGATCAATCTTCATGGTTAACAGACGAGGAGCAAAGGGTGACATGTCTGTGGAGGGTGTGTCAATCACCGCCAGCATCTTTTCTAGGATATGCAGTCTGGCCGGTTTGGCTTGCTCAATGGCCTGGGCTATGGTGTCCATGGACAAACCAGTGATTTTCATGTCCATTTGCAAAGCCGTGATGCCAGTATCGGTACCGGCGACTTTGAAGTCCATGTCACCCAAAAAGTCTTCAATACCTTGAATATCGGTGAGAATGCGGACTTCCTCTCCTTCTTTGATCAAACCCATGGCTGCACCACTAACGGGTTTGGTAATGGGTACACCTGAATCCATCAAGGCCAGTGTTGAACCACAAACCGATCCCATGGAGGTGGAACCATTGGAGGATAGCACTTCCGATACTACCCGGATCACATAGGGAAACTCGTGTTGAGGGGGCAACACTGGCACTAATGCTCGTTCGGCTAAGGCTCCGTGACCAATTTCACGCCGTCCGGGCGATCGCAATGGCTTGACTTCCCCTACAGAAAAGGGTGGGAAATTGTAGTGGTGCAGATAGCGCTTCTCATCTTCTGGGTTAAGGTCATCTAGAGTTTGGGCATCTCCAGGTGTTCCCAAGGTAACTGTGGATAGGACTTGGGTTAGTCCTCGGTTGAACAAAGCGCTACCATGAACTCGCTGAGGTAATAGACTGGTTTGACAAGAGACAGGACGCACTTGGTCTAGCTTGCGACCATCTACGCGCACTCCGTCTTCCACAATCTGAGTACGCATCAGTTTTTTGGTGAGGCTTTTGAACAGCTTATCGACTGATGCGCTATTTTCAGTAACCGCTACACGGATTGGGTCATCCTCTTTGAGTTCGGCAATTTCTGATTTGACAGCAGTGTCCTTAACTTCATCTAAGGCAACATCTCGACCCTTTTTGTCCAGGTCAAATTGGGAGAGGATAGCTTTAATTTTGTCAGTGGCGCGGACGCGAATAAATTCTTCTAGATTCGAGTCTACGGCTGGGGGTTCGGCAATCACTATTTCAATTCCCAACTCCTCAAGCAGGTCTTGCTGGGCTCTGATCAAGTCTTGTACCGCTTCGTAGCCGAAATCGATGGCCTCGATTATATCTTGTTCCGGTAATTGATTGGCACCAGCTTCTACCATAATTACCCCTTGTGGGGAACCAGCCACGACTAAGTCCAAGTCGCCGTTTTCGATTTCTTTGTAGGTGGGATTAATCATAAAATCATCCCCGAGTAACCCTACCCGTACAGCTGCCATTGGTCCATAGAAGGGAATGCTGCCCTGCAACACAGCAATCGATGCACCAGTAACTGCCAAAACATCTGGCGGTACTTGTTCATCCATAGACAGGGTAGTTGCTACAATCTGTATATCATCTCGTAGCCAACTGGGAAATAACGGACGCAAGGGACGGTCAATGAGACGGCTAGTTAGGATAACTTTTTCTGGAGGACGGCCTTCCCTTCTTAGGAAACCACCTGGAATCCGACCTGCTGCGTAGAGTCTTTCTTCGTAGTCAACTACCAAGGGCAGAAAATCGACCCCTTCTCGACCAGGGGCACGAGTTGCCGTCACTAAAACTGCTGTATCCCCCGACTGTATCATTACTGAACCACCAGATTGAGGGGCAAGTAGACCTACTTTGAGTCTAATATCCCGTCCATCAAAGGATATTGACTTGTCTATCTCTACCATTTCGGTACTTTTTCCTTCTTTGTTTGATCACTGTTCTCGTTCTGTCGCAATCGTAGCATTTATCACTCGGGGGGGTGGTAAGTAGGAAAGGGAGTAGGGAGCAGGGAGTAGGGAGTAGGGAGTAGGGAGTGGGGAGTAGGGAGTAGGGAGCAATGAAAAAATTTCTATGCACCTGATTAGACTAGTAAACGCA
>NZ_JAAHHS010000212.1 GCF_010692395.1 Moorena sp. SIO3H5 | reverse complement strand
TCCGCTGAATGCTGAATGCTGAAGGCTGACCGCTGACGGCTGACCGCTGACCGCTGAATGCTGATAGTATTGATCGAATGGATACGGAGAGGGAGGGATTCGAACCCTCGTTAAAGTTGCCCCTAAACAGCATTTCCAGTGCTGCGCCTTCAACCACTCGGCCACCTCTCCAGGTAAAGTATTCAGTTGGAGCTTTGAATTTTTCTCAACTCATCGCCCGATTTCTTATTATACAGAAAATTATATACGAAGTCAATGACTCAATCGTACACCATTCAGATTCATAATCGCCAAACTGGTGCTAAGCACAAGGTAAACGTGCCAACAGACCGCTATATCTTGCATTCCGCAGAAAACCAAGGTGTAGAGCTACCCTTTGCCTGCCGCAATGGAGCCTGTACCACTTGCGCAGTGCGAGTGTTGGCAGGAAAAGTCTACCAACCGGAAGCCATGGGACTATCTCCACAATTGCGGGAGCAAGGCTATGCTCTATTGTGTGTGAGTTATCCCCGGTCAGACCTAGAGGTAGAGACTCAGGATGAAGATGAAGTGTATGAACTTCAGTTCGGTCGATATTTTGCTAAAGGCAAAGTTCGGTTTGGGCTGCCACTGGATGAAGATTAGGACAATAGCAGAGCAGAGGTACAGTAGAGCGGGTAGCCTGCTTAGTTGCTTTCTGCTCTTCCTCGGGGGTTGTCAATTGACCAATGTCCCCAACCAGACTAGTGCTCAAGTGCAACAGGTGATCAGTGGACACACGGTGGATGTCTTGATCACCAATCAAGATCCACCATTAGTGGCACGAATCCGGATGATTGGTATAGAGGCACCAAGCTGGAAACAAAAGCCCTGGGGAGATCAGGCCAAAAGCTGTTTACAGAAGATCCTTAGTGAAACTAGTGATCAACAATCGGTTATGTTAGAGCTCGATGTAGAGGAACAAGACCGCTATAGTCGCTGGTTAGCCTATGTATGGGTAGATGGTGTGTTGGTCAATGAGCAGTTGGTAGCTAAGGGCTGTGCCTTAGCTTCACCCCTAGCCCCCAATAACAAATATGATGATGTAATGGCTCGTGCTCAAGAATACGCCAGAATTATGGGCTATGGAATTTGGAACCCAGATCAGCCTTTGCGCTTGACACCAGCAGAATTTCGCCGTCAAAATCCATAGTGGTTATCAGCTATCAGTTATCAGCTATCAGCCAAAGCGCTACTTGAGGTGCTACTTGAGGTGCTATCAGTTATCAGCCTATGGGCTACGCGCAATCGGTGCTTTTGAATAAAATAAGCTGACAGCTGACAGCTGACCGCTGACGGCTAGACCGCTGACTGCTTACCGACTCAATTGATAAACTACAGGTTATCTGCTCAATGACAGAACATACCTCCGAACAACTACAAACTTTCCTTGATATTGCCGCTAAAGCTGCCACTGCTGCTGGTGATGTTTTGAAAACTTACTGGGGCAATCTCAAAACTGTAGAAGAGAAAGGACGTCCTGGAGATTTAGTCACTGCAGCTGATAAAGAAGCAGAAGCAGTAGTCTTAGATATACTCAAAAACGATGTACCAGACCATTCGATTCTCGCAGAAGAATCCGGTCAACTGGGAGACAATCAAAGTAAATACCTATGGGCGATTGACCCCCTCGATGGTACTACTAATTATGCCCATCAATACCCCATTGCTGCTACCTCTGTGGGGTTGTTGATTGACGGCAAGCCTCAGGTGGGAGCAGTATATAACCCCTTTCGAGATGAGTTATTGTGTGCAGCTGTGGGCTTAGGCGCAACCTGCAATGGTCAGCCAATCCAGGTTTCCCAAGTCTCTGAGCTGGGTAAGAGCTTGTTAGTCACTGGATTTGCCTATGACCGGCGGCAGACTTCCGATAACAACTATGCCGAGTTCTGTTACCTGACTCATCTGACTCAAGGCGTTCGTCGTAGTGGTTCTGCATCCATCGATTTGTGTGATGTTGCTACTGGACGATTGGATGGCTATTGGGAACGAGGGCTTTCTCCTTGGGATATAGCCGCTGGCATCGTTATCCTACAGGAAGCTGGTGGTAAAGTTACCGCTTATGATGGCAGTCCTATTGATATTAATTCTGGGCGGATTCTGGCAACTAATGCCAAGATTCACGATAGTCTCAGTGCTGCGTTGTTAGAGACAGCACCTTTATCTTCTTGGCCTTTATCTTTTTCGAAAGAATAATAATTAATAATTGTCATTAATTATAATCGTAGATGTAAAGTCGATTAACTAGCGTCCATGAGTGACGCATTTTTTATAGCTAATATCTACAATGTCTACAATCTCTACAGAAACTGTTACTCAATTTTTCCATGCTATTTCTCAACAAGAAGATTTAAAACAGCAGCTAATAGCTACTATAAATCCAGAAGAGGTAGTTAAGATAGCACAGGATTACGATTTTAATTTTACCGTAACTGACTGGCAACAGTTTATCCAGGAACATCAGTCTAGTCAGCCTACCAGTGATACTTTTAAAAAAGAAATAATAGGATTAGATGTTACAGAAGAACAGTTAGATGCTTGGTGGAAATTTGCTTGGGAAACAGGAGATATCAATCTGATCGCTTGGGTTTATGACAAGAGAGATGCTATCACTTGGGTGCAATTGCTAGATGAGTTTAAAGTGATTAAAAAAGAGGATTAATTTTCAGCTTAAGCGCTACGCGCACGCGTGCGCGTTCAGCCTTCAGCGGTCAGCGGTCAGCGGTCAGCGGTAAGCCGTCAGCCGTCAGACATCAGTGGTCAGCGGTCAGGCTGAAAACTGATAGCTGTTCGCGTAGCGTGCGCGTAGCGCTTAAGCTGATAGCTGATAGCTCACGATTCAATCACCCCATTAATCAGTAACGCTGCCTTAGTTTTGTCTAAAATATCTTTTTCATAGGTTTTGATTGGGTCCTTTTCATCAATGTTCAGGTGAGTCGCCATTGGGTCTTCTATTTGATACTCTTTCTCGAAGTAAAGTAAGCTAATTGTGGTCAGATATATTCGATCAGCAATAGCAGCAGCAAGCAATCGATAAAAACGAGCTGCAAAACGGGGGTCTTGCTCTAGTTTATGGGTTAATTTAGCTCGATCAATTGACCACACAATGGAGTCTTCTAAAGCTTTAACTGTAGCGGAAGGGGGATGATCTTTCACAAAAGACATTTCTCCGACTACTTCACCGTTGGATAATCGAGCAATTTCCCGACTTTTCCAAGCTTCGACCGAAACGGTTAAGATGCCATCGAGCACAATGTAGAGGGCATTGATCGATTGTCCTTCATGAATCAAGACATGACCAGCTGGAATTTCTTTACTCTCCCCTGTGGCAATCATCCAATCTCGGTCACGGTCATTCAATTCATTCCAAGCCAGAAGCACTTCCGTGATACTAGGTTCCCATATCCCTCCTCGCTTGATCAGGTTATCCTTGGTCTGTTCAACCAGACCGAGATTTTTGCCAAACCGAGTTCCTGTGACTTGGGCATTACTGAGATTAGCATGGCTTAAGTTTGCTGAAATCAAGCTAGCGCCACTCAAGTCAGCCCCACTCAAGTCAGCGCTACTCAAGTC
This sequence comes from Moorena sp. SIO3H5, assembly GCF_010692395.1. Classification (GTDB taxonomy): domain Bacteria; phylum Cyanobacteriota; class Cyanobacteriia; order Cyanobacteriales; family Coleofasciculaceae; genus Moorena. The sequence continues at coordinate 9,703 of NZ_JAAHHS010000212.1, read as the reverse complement.
AGCCCCACTCAGTTTGGCATCCCTTAAGTCAGTATCACTTAAGTCAGCATGGCTGAGATTAAGACGACTGAGATTAACACCCCTAAGGTTAGCACCTGCAAAGTCACTACTAATATCTAAACCAGCAACTTCTGCTAATTTCAAGAAATTCTTGGTCTTGGCGGCTCGAAAACCTTGGAGTGTCTTCTTTATTTCCTGGCTTAATTCTTGATTAAACATCCTGCAATACTAACCGACTTACATAAGGTTTTAATTGGCGCTTGAGTAAAAATAAGACAATCTTTCGATCTAGGACTGCCCGTTCTTCTCGACTAATTTCTTGAAACCATATTCCCTCCGCTTCATAAAGATGGACATTTTTCTGCAAAACTGTGAAAATTGCTTCGATATAACAGGGTTCATTGATGTCTAGTTTGGTAATGCTGCATAACCATATACTGCTAAGGGTTCCAGTTAATAATGGCTCACCACTTTTGGCTGCAAAAACCCAGGCTGGACTAGTTTCTCCACCTTTGGATGTTATCTGGTAATCCATGATGGTGAATTCATCAGTTTTTTCGTGATTGATATTTTTCCTGAGATTTAATTCAGTACCTATGTTGAACTCAAATTGATTGGAAGTAGGATCTAAACCCATGGACATCTTCTTGTCATGGTGAATTTGACTACCTTGCTTTGACCGTCGCTTTTTCTCTATAGAAACCTTAAAATCATCATTGAAACCACGGTTAGAATAGGGAAGTTTGCCATTAGTTAAGTTCAGCCTTAGCTCTCCACCGGTTAGCCCAAGTTTGATGCTACCACCCGGTAGTTCTAAAAATTGATCATGAAAGTTTATCGTTAAAAGTAGGTCAATTTTATCTGGCTGAACGATAGTCCCCTCTAATTTCATGAACAGGCAATCTTCGTATTTATTCTCAATTTCAATAGTTTCAAGTCTTTTTGGCAAATCCTGCGTTATTACCATGCCCGCTGAAATTGGAATTATGAAGTTACTTTGATTAAAACCTAACATAATAATTTATATCTTTTTAATCTATGTTGATCAGAAATTAAGATTTACGAAAGCTATAATAATCCTCGATTTATTCCGAAAAATTACTTATAGCGGTGTTCAATTGGGAATTGGGAATCGGGAATCGGGAATCGGGAATCGGGAACAGGGAACAAAGAAGAGGCAAGAGGCAAGAGGCAAGAGGCAAGAGGCAAGAGATAACAGTTGACCCGGTGGGTGGAATGGGCATCTTGCCCGTTCCAATTTTCGGACGGACTGTCCCAATACTGGCTACTGATAAAACCAGGCTGAGTCCGTCCCTAACACACCCTACCCAACTAAAAATTCATTCTAAATTCTTCATTATTCATTATTCATTATTCATTCTTCATTCTTCATTAGTCTATTGCCTTTTGACTTGTTCAGCGAAGCTTCCTGATTTCCTCTACAGGTATGCCAGTAGTTTGGCTAATGGTTTCATCATCCAAAAGAGGCAGAAGTTGGCGTGCAATTGTTTGGGCTTTTTCTTTCTCCCCTTCTTCTTTACCTTGTTTCATTCCTTGTTTAATTCCTTGTTTCTCAGCAAATATAATCAGCCCTTGTTGGTCATGAATAAACATTTCTCGTTTTCCTAGTTCTTCCAACTCTTTCCTGGTTAAGTTCGCCTGAGACGCAATCCCAAATGCCTGTTGAAACTCTGGGAGTTGTGCCATTTTATCTGGGACTGTATCTAAGGAAGGGGCATTTTTTAAAAAATACATCCACAACTCATCCAATTCTTCTAACTGCTCCAACTGCTTCTGAAACTTCGGTAACTCTACAAACAATAATTGTAAGTAATTTTCTACGTAGCTGATGTTGGTACTTTTTTCTCGGAACTCAAAATGATTAATTACCTGATTATTCTCAGGAAACATAATAAAATCGGTAATGGTCAGAGCAATCACTGGTTTGAGATAACGGTAGCCTTCCCCTTTACCTAATTGTAGTGAGTAAGCTTTAGCTGCGTTATACAAAACTCGACGAGCAAAAGACTCTACCTGCAAAACCTGCATTTCAATAATCACTAGAGAACCATCCGTCAGCTTAGCTTTCACATCCAGGAAAGAGTCTTTGAGGATTGGCAGAGGAGAAGACTGATAAGGATCAATAATTTCTAAATCTTGGATGAGAGGTTGATTGTGATAGACAAGAGCATTGAGGAAGCTAATCAGAATCGGCTTACTTTCCTGGGAGGCAAAGATTTTTTTAAAGGCAAAGTCGGTTTTGGGGCTGATGAATTTCATGGCTGAGATGGGGCTGAGGGTGCGTTTACTCAGAGGATATCTGAAAAGTTTTTTGATACTGAATTTTGCCCCCCTAGCCCCCCAACTTTGGGGGGAACAAGAGTCAATTTGCTTCTAAAAGTCCCCCAAAATTGGGGGATTTAGGGGGCTTGGATGTAGCAAATGGGACTTCTCAGACAACCTCTCAAAAAAGTAGTAGACTACAACGATGCTATATATAGCAATTCTACAACTTGTGAAGTACAAATTTCTATATTTTAGGGAGCAGGGAACAGGGAGCAGGGAACAGGGAACAGGGAACAGGGAAGAGGGAAAAAAATCCTGTTGAGCTTACACTCCCCATCTCCCCACCCTTGCCACAGTTACTTTCTTTTTTACAACTATGATATCGACCCTACTCCTCCTCCTCTTCTTCCCTGAACCAACGCCAAATCAACAAGCAAAGATTCAAGACTATGATTAGATTTGCATCAAGGAATAAAGCTAGTAACTCCACAACGAACTCTATTAATAGCCAACGTTTTCGGTTGCGATTATTATTATTATTCATGGCTATGATTGTCAATGTAAATGGTTATGACTTCTACCTTCTTGACTAAAAAAATAGGTGTATAGGAGTTTGATATAAAAAAACTGGGATGGTATTTATTGGAAAATTTAATTAAATAAAAACCGAAATTTTAACTATGAATTAATAAACTAAAATAATCGAAAATAAAAACAAATAAAAATTTGTGATCATCTAACACAATTACCAATCTACATGGCAGAATTTAGGTAAGCACAAATGTAAGCATTCAGTCGGTCACAGGCTGGAAGCCTGTGCCACAAAGCTGAGGCTAGAAGCTTATGGGAGTTAAGTTTCACAGGCTAGAAGCCTGTGCCACAAAGCTGAGGCTAGAAGCTTATGGGAGTTAAGTTTCACAGGCTAGAAGCCTGTGCCACAAAGCTGAGGCTAGAAGCTTATAAGAGTTAACTATTACAGGCTGGAAGCCTCTTCTAACTCTTGCCTCTTGCCTCTTGCCTCTTGCCTTTTGCCTTTTGCCTACTCCCTGCTCCCTGCTCCCTTTCTTAGGATAAATACCATGACCAACCAACAATCTCAACAACAACAGTTCATTGAATACATAACTGACCAAATTTTCTCTATAAATACCACCGAAACCCAAAAACTATGCTTTCAACTGCGTTTTACTCCTGAAAACTGGGAACAAAAGAATGTTGACATTGCTCGCCAAATGAAAGAAGAACTGGGAGGGTTTAATGAACCAAGCATTGGTACTACCATTGGGGAAGTACTGGACAAGCTGAAAAATCACTTTGAGGAGGAAATGGCAAAACATGGGATAAATTTGGACAACCGCCCACCAGGAAGACCAGCGGATCAAGGACAATCTCCCTGGCGAATTGCTTATGGCTGGTTATGGGAACATAAATTTCCTTACTGGCAAATGGATTGCCTTTGGCAAACCCTGATTAAAAAAGCGGCATCTCCTTCTCATTGGCTTGGTTTTACTCCAAATTCTAATAGGATAGTTGTACCTAAAAGCAAGAAGCATGAAGTTGTTGTAGGCGTTTCTTACCATATGCATGTGGAGCTAGATTGTGACCAAGAGCATTTGTTGTTACTACATCGTGGTATATATAATAACGGTGTAGTTACCAACTATGTACTCTGTCCTTCCCAAGCTTTTGCTCCAGTTAATCGACTCAAAGATAAGAAAATGCTGATGCCTCAGTCAGGGGCAATGTGTGAAGAGATAACATTTGATACGGTAGGGCAAGAGGAGTTTCTGGCTATTGTCTTAGAAGATTCCTTGGATTTACCTTGGTTAACGCCTAATGAAGAAGAACCAGCTCCCATTTGGAATCCGGAACGGCTTAAGGAATTGTGGACAAGGTTGGCAGAAGATAGCAATAATTGGCAAGCATTTTATCGCTCTTTCGAGGTAGTCAAAGCATCTGCTTAGAATTAGGTAACAGGAAACAGAATAGGAAAATATGGACGAACAAGCAATTGAAGCTTATTTAAACCTGATCCAACAACTGCTACAATGCCCTAATGGACAGGAAGGGGAAATACTGCAGGCCAACCAAGAACTAGTGAATCCGGAGTTGGTGCAGATCATGGCAGCAGTAGCAGCACAAATGGAAGAGGATGGAGATAACAATGCCAATTGGTTGTTAAATTTGGCAGGGGAATTAGCAGAGATACTCGGGATTTCCCCGACTGAAGTTCCTTTAGAAGACTATCTCAATTTCCTACAGTCCATCTTGCAAGCAGTTGCAACTGACGATAGTCCTCAATCCGTTTACCCCGTACTGGAACAGAACCTAGACAAACTAGATGAAAACTTAGGGCAGATACTGCAATTTTTTGCAAAGGAACAGCTTCTTCAACTTCAGTCAGAAGAAGCTGAATCTGTTGCTAGAGTTATTAGCCAATTCGGCAGTTTGATTAAAGAGTTTCCTCTAGGTGATATAGCTAATAACCTAGAAATTGCCATTGCTAGTTATCAAGTCGTTGCCACAGTTTTCACCTTGGAGGCATTTCCCCAAGATTGGGCATCCACTCAAAACAATCTCGCGAATGCCTACAAGAATAGAATAAAAGGAGATAGAGCCGAGAATATCGAACAAGGGTTCACTGCTTATGAAAATGCCCTACAAATCTTTACCAAGTCAGCATTTTCCCAAGAGTGGGCAATGACTAAAACCAATCTCGGTAATGCCTACTTGGATAGAATAAAAGGAGATAGAGCCGAGAATATCGAACAATCAATTACTGCTTATCAACATGCCCTAGAAATTCTTACTAAGTCAGCATTTCCCCAAGAGTGGGCAACGATTCAAAACAATCTCGCTGCTGCCTACACTGATAGAATAAAAGGAGATAGAGCCGAGAATATCGAACAAGCCATCACTGCTTATCAACATGCCCTAGAAATCCGTACCAAGTCAGCATTTCCCCAACAGTGGGCATCCACTCAAAACAATCTTAGTAATGCCTACAAGAATAGAATAAAAGGAGATAGAGCCGAGAATATCGAACAAGCCATCACTGCTTATCAACATGCCCTAGAAATCCTTACCAAGTCAGCATTTCCCCAACAGTGGGCAACGATTCAAAACAATCTCGCTGCTGCCTACACTGATAGAATAAAAGGAGATAGAGCCGAGAATATCGAACAAGCCATCACTGCTTATCAACATGCCCTAGAAATCCGTACCAAGTCAGCATTTCCCCAACAGTGGGCATCCACTCAAAACAATCTCGGCAATGCTTACTGTGACAGAATAAAAGGAGATAGAGCCGAGAATATCGAACAAGCCATCACTGCTTATCAACATGCCCTAGAAATCCGTAAAAAGTCAACATTTCCCCAAGAGTGGGCAACGATTCAAAACAATCTCGGTACTGCCTACAAGAATAGAATAAAAGGAAATAGAGCCGAGAATATCGAACAAGCCATCACTGCTTATCAACATGCCCTAGAAATCCGTAAAAAGTCAGCATTTTCCCAAGAGTGGGCAAGGATTGAAAACAATCTTGGTAATGCCTACACTGATAGAATAAAAGGAGATAGAGCCGAGAATATCGAACAAGCCATCACTGTTTATAAACATGCCCTAGAAATTTGTAAAAAGTCAGCATTTTCCCAAGAGTGGGCAAGGATTGAAAACAATCTCGGTAATGCCTACTATCAGAGAATAAAAGGAGATAGAGCCGAGAATATCGAACAAGCCATCACTGCTTATCAACATGCCCTAGAAATCCGTAAAAAGTCAGCATTTCCCCAAGAGTGGGCATCAACTCAAAACAATCTCGGTAATGCGTACTTCGACAGAATCAAAGGAGATAGGGCAGATAATATCGAACAAGCCATCACTGCTTATCAACATGCCCTAGAAATCTATACTCCAGCAAACTTCCCTCTTGACTGTCTGAGAACAGCTCGTAATTTAGGTAATGTTGGTCTGGAAAATAACAATTGGCAACTAGCTATCGAAGGCTACGCCCTAGCTATCCAAGCCGTAGAACAAAGCCGGAGTTGGGCAATTGATGAGGAGCGTCGCCAAGACATTATTGCTGATGCCATTGACGTGTATGACAATATAGTACAAGCTTGCCTCAACTTAGGTCAGATCGAGAAAGCAGTGGAATATACTGAACGTTCTCGTGCCCAACGGTTGTTAGATATGATGGCTAGTAATGAACTCTACCAAGGGGGAGAAATTATCCCAGAACTAGAACAGCATTTGCAGGACTACGAGGAACTGCAACGGCGTATCAATGCCCTCCGTGTTGGTTCTGCTTCGGAGGCTGTTCCAGTTCTGGCAGGAACTCCTAATAAAACCCTGTCATTGGGAATGGGACTGAAACAATCTGATCAATCCTTGACTAGGGACGCTTTATTAAAATACCAGAAAGAAATCCAGGAATTAGAGGCACAAAAACAGCAAGTTTGGCAACAACTGCGCCGCTATGACCCTGTCTTGGCAGGACAAATTCAAGTGGAGCATCTCGATTGGCAGCAAATGCAGCAGTTAATCCAGGAACCAACTACTGCTCTGCTTAGTTTCTATACAACAATAAAGGATACCCATATTTTTATCCTACGTAAGGATCGCAGTCCTCAAGTTTTTACTTGTGTTGGGCAGGGGGTGGATAAGTTACACAATTGGATTGGACCAAACTGGTTCAATCCCTATGTTGCTTCAAACAGTAAATGGAAACAGAAGATGGGGGATTTTCTTGAAGAACTTGCGGAGCACTTGCAGTTGCAGGAGCTGGTGGGACACTATCTGAGTGGGATTGAGGAGTTGATTATTGTGCCTTATGGATATTTACATCAGATTCCTTTTGCTGCGTTGCCCTTAAAACGGGGAGAGCAAGAGGGTTTATTACCAGCAGAGCCAGACAAGAGTTCTGTTTCTCAAACTCGCATAGACTTGCCCAACAAAGACTCCAAACCCTTTGCCACTAAACCTGTTACCAACACTACTTATTTATGCGATCGCTTTCGTATTCGCTTGGTTCCCAGTTGCCAAATCCTCCACTATTGCCACCAACGCCCAGCAATTGCAGGTCAGGAAATGGGTATAGTCGAAGATGCAACGGAGGATCTGCCCTTTGCCAGTTTTGAATGCAAAACCCTGGCGGAAATGTATCACGTTCCTGATGAGCAGCGCTTACAAGGACGCAATGCCACGGTCAAATCATACCAAACCTTAGCCCAGCAAGTGCATATCTTCCACTCCAGCCATCATGCCCAATCTAACCCCATGGAGCCCTTGAAATCTGAGTTAAGGTTAGGAGATGGTTCCCTTACCCTGGGTCAACTTTTAACTCCTGGTTGGCGGATGCCCAATCTCTCCGAAGTTTTTGCCTCAGCCTGCGAAGTTAATTTCACTCTTACCAAAGTTACCGATGACTTGCTTAGTCTAGCTACGGGTTTTCTCTGTGCTGGAGCCAGGAGTGTGGTGAGTACCCAATGGTCCGTAGATGATTTGGCCAGTGCTTTATTAGCAATTTTTTACTACCATGGCCGCAGGTCAGGGATGAGCCGCTCCCAAGCACTACAGCAAGGGCAAATTAAATTGCGCAATTTAACGGGAAAGGACTTTGCTGATAACTATCAGCCTCAGTTAAGGGAACATCTGGCACAAAAGTTAAACGAAGCCAAAGCTGCTAAACAGAATGCTAAGGATCAGGGAGATGAGGAAGAGTTGGCTAAGTGGGTCAACATTGTGCGTCAATTCGATAGAGAGCAACAGCGTTTGGAGTCTTTGAGTAAGGAGGATTTTCCTTTTGCTCATCCTTTCTTTTGGGCTGGTTTTGTTTCCCAAGGAATTTAGAATGAAGAATTAAGAATTAAGAATGAAGAATTAAGAATTTAGAATTAAGAATTAAGAGTTTAGTTTTGTAGGGTGGGCAAGGGGAAATAAATTGGTTGGAGGGCTTGGGTTGAGGAATTACCTTGCCCACCAGGATTAAGTGGCTCTTTTTGGTGGGCAAAAGTATTAGAGTTTTCCCTACAGCTGATCTGTGTTCACTTTTTGCCCACCCTACAATATTTTACTCCCTAATAACTAACCAAAAAAAAATCGCCGCAGAAATACTTTCCACGGCTAGGAATTTTCGACTATGCACTCAATTTTCTCAGCTATCCAATCCTGATCGGATCTGATTTGCCTTTGGCCAGGGGGGGGAAACCCCCCCAGAAATTTAGCGATGCAGCGCGGTCTTGGGGAGGCAGCGCGGTCTTGGGGGTTCCCCCCATGAGCAACTGCCGTTGGTTTCCCCCATGAGCGACTGCATCAAGACAAGGTGTTAACGCCAAATCCAATACCTGTAGATCATCGTAATATATTCCCCTGGAGTTCCAGTGGGTTGAAGAGGACCCCATTCCGAAATTTGGATGTAGCCGAGGGCATTCAGGATATGGGCGGTATGGGTGATTTGCTGGCGAGACCCTTTCAAAATGTACGGAACAATGAATCCGTTTGAATTATTGTTTGAATTGGGCTGAGAGTTTTGAGTCATAGTCTAGAAATTGTTGTTTAGGTTTATAAATATAATCATAATGATTATATTTATTTTGTCAAGTAAAATTAAGAATTAAGAATTTAGAATTAAGAATTTAGAATTGAGATCCTGTAGGGTGGGCAAAAGGTTAGCACAGATCAGCTGTAGGGAAAACTCTAGGAGTTTTACCCACTAAAACGTCCGATCCTGTAGGGTGGGCAAGGTGATTGGTCAACCCAAGCGCTCCAACCAATTTATCTCCCCTTGCCCACCCTACAAAACTAGCTAAGGCTAAAAATTCATTCTTCATTCTTCATTCTTCATTCTAAATTCTTCATTAGTCTATTGCCTTTTGAATTGTTCAGCGAAGCTTCCTAATTTCCTCTACAGGTATGCCAGTAGTTTGGCTAATCGTTTCATCATCCAAAAGAGGCAGAAGTTGGCGTGCAATTGCTTGGGCTTTTTCTTTCTCCCCTTCTTCTCTACCTTGTTTCATTCCTTCTTCTATTCCTTGTTTCATTCCTTGTTTCTCAGCAAATATAATCAGCCCTTGTTGGTCATGAATAAACATTTCTCGTTTTCCTAGTTCCTCCAACTCCTTCCTGGTTAAGTTCGCCTGAGAAGCAATCCCAAATGCCTGTTGAAACTCTGGGAGTTGTGCCATTTTATCTGGGACTGTATCTAAAGAAGGGGCATTTTTTAAAAAATACATCCACAACTCATCCAATTCTTCTAACTGCTCCAACTGCTTCTCAAATTTCGGTAATTCTACAAACAATAATTGTAAGTAATTTTCTACGTAGCTGATGTTGGTACTTTTTTCTCGGAACTCAAAATGATTAATTACCTGATTATTCTCAGGAAACATAATAAAATCGGTAATGGTCAGAGCAA
>NZ_JAAHHS010000211.1 GCF_010692395.1 Moorena sp. SIO3H5 | reverse complement strand
GGCTGACGGATAATCATGACTGGCTACAGCACTAACACCACTGGTGTTCATATCCATTGAGCCAGTACTTCCCAGTGTTGAGCCAGTACTACTTAATACATCAAAATCACTATTGTCATCACTCTCATTGGAGAGTGGTTGCTGATCATCAACAGAGAAATCAGGGATTGAATCTAAATCATCATCAAATAGGTCAAACTCATCTAAAAAGCCCTCTTTTACCCCTTGATGTGCTTCAATTCCTGACAATATTTCCTCTTCTGATTCGGTTACATCATCCATTGTCCAAGAATCATCATCAAAGGATTCCAAATTAATTTGGTCTGGGCTTGTAGAGTTGAACCCATTTTGTTCGTAAGCTGAGTCCAAAAGTTCCTCATCCGAATCATAGTTTTCGGATAAATAGGGTTCAGTAGAGTCAACCGCCTCATCATTGAGATATTCTAAGTCCTCTTGATTGTCAGCATAGGCTTGAGTCTCCCCAGACCTTGGTTGCTCAGTTTCCAAAGACTGCTCGGTGCTGGAATGATTTTCATGGGGTAATGGGGTATGATAAGAACTTGGAGTCGGGTAAAAATTCCCCTCAAGCTCTGCTGAATTCATCAACAGGGTTGCGGCTTCAACAAAGGAATTCTTTGATTGCTCCTCGAGATCGCTAAACTCGTAATCTGCCAGAGACTCTAATTCTTCTTCAGCCAGGACGTTAAACTCAACTGTGCTAGATTCACTATTTAACTCTTCTGAACCATAAGAGTGAGCATAATCTGAGTGTTCTTGGTCTAAATTCGCCTCAGGAGACACCATAAATGTTTGTAGACCCTCCTCTTGAGAGAGTTCAGGAAAGTCTCCTTCTGTGCCATTGTAAGAAGTCTGACTACTGACAGCGTTAAGATCGAGTTCTAAATCCTCAGAGGCAATTTCCCAACTCTCTAAATCATCACTGTCTTCTTCTAGGTCACTGACCATACTAAAGGGGTCTAGATTAGAAGCCGACTGTAACTCTATGCTTGCTTCATCATTAGTGGAATCTTGAAAAGAATCGTTAAAGGGTGAGGTGGATTCTGAAGCAAAATCATCAACCCCTGTGTTTTCAAAACTTAAGCTTTCCGGGTCAAATTCACTAATATCATTAAAATCAGCAAAGTCTTGCCAATTTCCTTCTGTGGGTTCTGCACTCAACTCCTCAGTCTCATCTAGTTTTAGCTGTGATGTATTGACATCATCAGGTGATAACCCAGCAGCCTCATGACCATTTGTGGATCGCTGGGCGTACTCTAGACCGTTGTTGGCATAACTAACAAAATCTGGTTCAGAGGTCAGATTGAGTACTGATTCATACTGTTGGCGCGCCACATCGTACTGCTGTAGACCATAGCAGTAAATATGACCCCGCAGTAGCAGCGCACTGGGTTCATTAGGGAAATCCTCAATCAAACGATCAACAATTGTTGCCGCTTCTTGGTATTTGCCCTGCATATAGGCTTTTTCGGCTTCCCCATACTGCTGGGGGTAATTTATACTGGATGCCATTTACCTCCTCCCGAAGCATTAAAAATTAATATTTAATAATAATTAATCCAACTAATTTTTAATGTTCAATTTTTAATAATTAGTTTTAGGCTGCCCACCTTGCTGAGCGTATAATTGCCACATGATCAAGTAGTCGCAAAACCTGATTAGACTCAATGTCTAGCAACCACTCACCGCGTAAGAAAGGAGCCATACTATCGGCAACATTGGTAGGCATATGTAACTTTTCCACATCCAGCCAGTCTGTACAGACAATTTTTTGAACTGCCAACCCCAGCATAGTGTCTTGATCTTCAATAGCAATAACGGGGATTTCCATACGGTCTGTATTTAAAACCGTTTTATCTCCCAGAAACTGACCCAGATCGGAGACCCAAATTACCCGTCCACGTCGATTGAACGTCCCCAACAATAACGGGGAAGCATTAGGAATAGGAGTAATTTGTTCAGGGGAGGGGTCAATTACCTCTTTGATAGCAGTAGCGGGCAGAGCAAATTCATCACCAGATGGCAGATAAAACCGCAGGTATAGTTCGCCTTCAGGACTTTCCAATTCCTGCAATTCTGGGGCTTGTTCAAGAGCCGAGTCAGTTACAAAGTCCGGATTAGCAACCATTACCGTCAAATACCAATATATTTATCTTCTGAGTAGCTGTCTAACTGTTCCAATCAACTCCGTTGGCTGAAAAGGCTTCGCAATGTATGCATCTGCACCTTGCCTCATGCCCCAATAGCGGTCAAATTCTTCACCTTTTGAAGAACACATCACCACTGGCACATTCTGAGTTTTGGGGTCAGCCTTAAGACGCCGACACACCTCATAGCCATTCATGCGTGGCATCACTATATCCAAGACAACTACATCTGGACAAGACTCTAAAACATGTTCTAAAGCCTCAACACCATCACTGGCAACATCCACCTTCAAACCACTACCTTTGAGGAGGTCTGAGATCATCTGCCGTTGAGCAAGGCTGTCTTCTACAACTAAAACTTTACTCATAACTCCTAGCTCGACCCTCGGGAAAGGTTGTGAAATTAAACCATAGCCCGATTTGGGTCTATAAACTGAATCATGATTACAGTATCGCTCATCTATTGGTGGTGATACCAAGAAAGACTAGATTTTTCTTGAATTTTTGGAAGCTCCTAGCTTGACCAGTGGGTTTAATTAGGATAGTTTTGGTTAATTAACTGATGGGTTAGACGCCTGTATTAATAACTCAAAGGCTGACACAGCAATATTATCCCCTTGATCTAATTCTTTGGTCAGGGCATTACTATCTTGGCATTGTTCGTTGGTCACCTCGACCAAATGTATTTTTCCAAAAGCATCAATAACTCATGATCTCCGAAGGGCTTGGTTAAATAGTCAGTTGCGCCTACCATCCGGGCTCTGACGCGATCGATAAAGCCATCTTTGCCTGTGAGCATGATGATGGGGGTTTGCCGAAATGCTCTGGATTGGCGTAACATGCCACAAAGCTCATAACCATCTAGGTCGGGCATTACTAGGTCACAGAGGATGAGATCCGGTTGGAGTTGAAAAACCTGACTCAGAGCCTTTAGGGGCTTCTGAATTGCTGTAACTTTATAACCTTTGGCTTCTAGGGTATATTCCACAGCTTTTCCAACTGCGAGATCATCATCAACACAGACAACAGATCGTGTAACTTTCTTGAACTCCCATTGCTCTTCAATGGCTGGGGTATCTGCTTCTTTGGGGGTTACCATTTGGATTGACCCCTGTTGTACATAGGGATAAATAGCCCGAGCTACGGTGATCAGGTCGCGATGGAGATAACGGGACAATTGGCGTAGAGAAGTTTTGCCATCTACCCAACTGCTTATGAGTCTAAAGGATTTTTCCGGCAGTGTAGCCTGTAACTGGTCATGGGCAGTAATCATTGGACACTGATGGGGAGATTGAATATGAGGGCACAATTGCTTCCACTCCTGCACCTGCTTCATAATCTCTCTGAGCAATGGTCCTATTTCTAATGTAGTAAGTTGGGGTGCTAATGCCGGACCAATTTCAAATACAAAGTAGCCATGGTGAAGGCTCAGCAAATCAAAAAGGGTTTCATGAACCATGCTTTGAATAATGCTTCGCCCTTGGTTTGGCGTGATAACATGATTTTCTAACAAAGCCCAAAGGTAACCATACTCTAGAGCATTGGTAGCCGCAATGGACAGAGTTTCCAATTGCTCGAGAGCATCATTAGCTTTATAGCGCCGCAGATAATCATGCAGGCGCGACAAGCTCCCATCGCTGTCGGCAGCATAGGCAATCTGCCCATTGAAGAAGAAGACAAACCAATAAGGACGCGCACTTGGTAGTTTTGGCTGCGGGTAAAGTCTACCTGAGGTAAAACGATTGCTGCCACTATTGCTAGCCTTGCTACTAGGGTGAGGGCTATATGCCTCGACTAAGAGTTCCCCGGTTCGCTGACCTAGCTCGATCAGTTGCAGGATGCTACGGATATCAATTTCACTCAAAGTTCCCTGCATTTAAAGACAATGTGCTCCTAAAAACCTGTTGATGTATCTGAGATTATGACCTGTCATTGAGTTAAAGGATGCCCATAAACTGGTACTGATCTATCTTTGCTCAAGAAATGGCTTAACTGTAAACTGAAAAAATTCCCAAAAATTGGGTGAGGCGATCAGAGTTAGTAAGGAATGACTTCTGTAAGCCAACTGGTGGAAGCTTACCATGGCTGCAGACAGCTAACCATGACCGAAGTAACTGATTAGCGGTAAGACTGGGATTTTGACGGTTACTGGAAAATTAAGCTAAGATGTCCAAGGTTCTAGGTTAGGACTTTAAACACCATTGGATAACATATAAGCATATAAATTAAGTATATTTATTTGAACAAAATTACGACGCATTCCCCCAACTCTCTCTGAAAAGGTGGGGGTCAAGGATTGCGAAATTTAGTCATCATATCCCTGATTCTCGATGTATTTCTTCAGAACTGACAACATGGCTTAAGATAGATTCATGCTAACCAACAAACCCACTAAAATTATCAGAACCGACAAGTGGATGCTTAATCCAACCACTGAGCAGCGTATGTTGTTGAGTCAAACGATTAAGGTCTATCGTCGTATCTGTCGATATTTGGTAGGTATTGTTTTTACCCACTGGCCAGAGCTAGGAAAGTTGTCATCGGAGGAACAAACGCCCCGGGTTGAGGGATTGATGCACGCAAGCGCTAAGCGTCCAGAGGTGAAATACCCACAAATCAACCGAGTGTTCCATAAGTTTCCAAGCTACTACCGTAGAGCTGCTATCAGCTTTGCCATTGGCCAGGTTAGCAGCTACATGACCCGGTATCGTGATTGGCAGGCAGGCAACCGCAAACGTCGTGATGCTAAGCCACCACGGTTCAACCCGAATGCTGGGTGCTACCCAACTCTATATCAGGGTCAGTGTTACAAGCTGCATGGGTTAGATGCCATTGATATTAAGGTGTTCACGGGTTCCGATTGGGTGTGGACTACGGTTCAAATCACGGGACTTCGTCAACGACATGAGATAGCAGGTAATAAAATGTTGTCACCGTCGCTCATTCTCAATGCTAAGTCATGCCATCTATCGGTTCCGTTTGATTGCAAGCCACCGAAGCGGAAGCCCAATAAAAATGTTGTTGCCGTGGATCTCGGTATAAATACCACGGCAACTGTGACAGTCGTCACCTTCGACGGTACTGTAATCCATCGGGAGTTCATTCACCCTGGAAGAGACATAGACCGCAGGGATAAACGACTGAAGTCGGTTTCGACAAGAGCCAGCCAAACGATGGGTAAAGGTGGGAACCTGCACAAAGGGTTTTGCTCTAATACTTATCGCAAATGCCGCAATATCAACCAGCAGATCAGCCATATTGTCTCGAAGGGAATTGTGCAGATTGCACAGCAGTTCAACTCAGATGCCATCGTGTTTGAGAACCTCAAAGGCTGGAAAGCTAGGGGTGGACGGAAACGGTCTCACCTCCGGCAACGGTTTCACGGGTGGCTTAAGGCCATGATTCGAGACTTCACCGAGATGAAGTGGCGTGAGTTGGGCGGCAAGGTGATTGATGTGGTTGCGGCATATACCTCAAAACTGGCCTATGACGGTTCTGGCACCGTCAAGCGTGATTCTAAAAATTATGCCCTAGCAACCTTTCCATCGGGTAAGCGCATCAACGCGGATCTCAATGGCGCTTACAACATTGCTGCTAGGGGGATCCTTAAACTCACTCGCAGAAATGACAGTGAGGACCGTTTCAGCCAAAGTTCTGGACGGTCGCCTAGAAGCTGGGCTTGTCTATGTGATCTCTGGACTAGGGATAGTTTGAGATTAGCATAGGACACCCCCACCGTGAGCTAAGCCAGGTGGGGTGAGCTTCATTAGGGATTAGGCACAAGGGAAGAACGTGATGGGGTAAAATGTTATGTTAAATCTAGAAAATTCAACGGTTGGGGAAACTAGACGGGTTGGGGAAACTAGACCCCCTCTGTGGGAAGATTCCTAAGACTATCCTCATCAATCTATTTCTATTCTCCTCACTTTTATCGACTGGCAGATCAAGTCTGGGAAATACCTTAAAATACTTTAAGTGTCTAAATATACTGACTGCCGTCATCCTTTAGAGGACTGATAGCCAAAAGGATCAAAAATAGGTCGGTTGACCAATAATCTCCGACAATTACCACCCTGCAACCCCAAAGGGGTTAAGCGTTCAAATGTGTTAATCAAGAATTGGGCACAATAAAAGTAAAAGAGGACGATCAGTGTGCTGTATCTCGCAGAGGTAAGAAAGCAGAAAACTGGGTTTATGGGTAGAGCTCAGGCCGAACTGAAACTGCTGGCTTTTCAGCGGACTGACCAGAGTTGGAATAAGGTGTCTGGGGAGGAAGTGCTTCCAACAGAACAAGCCAATAACTTTGGTGATGGTGCGTTGGTGATTGTTAACCTGAGTGGGAATCGACAAATACAGGTGACAATCGAGGCAGCGGGGGGAAGGTTAGTCAATTTGTTGCAAAATTTCTCTCGCTTGCTAGAAAAGTCAAAAAACCAGGAAGAAGAAATTGAGCAGTGGAAGCAATCTTTGACCTATCAAAGTCAAGAACTCAACCGTCGCGAGATGGAAATGGAAGCACGGCTTGAGCAGATGCAAACGATGGAGGAGGATTTTTCTAGAATAGAGCAACAACGCCAAGAACTGGAAAGTAATCAGGCAGAAACTGCGAAACTCAACGAAGAATTGGAGCGTAAAAGTAAGGAGCTTGAAGGTGCTTGGGAACAACTCCGGGGACAGCAGCTACGCTTAGAAGAGCAAGTTTCAGAGGGTCAATACTCTGCTGGTTTAGATGCTCAGCAGGCTGGTGTGATTCAGCAATTGCTCAATCGCTTATCAGGAGGAGCAGAATCAACACAATCTGTCTTGGAACCACTTAATCAAGCCTTGGAAGTAGTCAAGCATCAGCAGTCGGTGTTGGATACTCACTGGCAGCAGTTAAATGAACAGCGTCTATTAGCTCAAAAATTGGAAGCAGACGTTAAGGGTCAAGGGGAGGAAGTCCAACGTCAAACCCAACAACTACAACAATTACAAGCATCTACTGAACAGGCAAACCGGGAAAGGCAAGTGCAGCAAACTAATCTAGAGCTCAAGCTCGAATCAGCTAGGATGCTGAGTCTGCAACTCCAAACTCAGGAAAATTTATACCAAGAATTGGCTCGAATGGCAGCAACATCAGGGGATGTCAAGATTAGCCAAATGGTGGATATTGCAGCACTAGAAAAAATGCCCTTGGGTGAGTTACAGGATATAGTTCAGAATTTGCAGCAGGATTTGGAAAAAGTTGTACGCTTCGTCAATGACCAAGAAGAAGAACTAACACTCCAACACCAAGGGATTGAAGAACTACAAGAACAGATTAGGGTCGCTAGTGAGTACGATCGTATTAGTTTAGAAACCCAGTTAGCAGATGAGCAAGACCGTTACCAGATGCTGGATAGAACCTTGGTGGGTCAACGTCGGACTCTATGGGAACGAGAAGAAATTCTAAATCAGCATCTACGAGTGTTGCGACTGCGGCAAGGAATTGTGGATAGTAATGGTCAACAAAACCAGCAAATTGACTTAGGACCAATTTTGATCGAACTAGAAGCACAGTGCAAACAAAAGTCAGATCAAGTGCAACAACTAGAACGAGAAGTTGAACAGATGCGCCTTAGGGTTAGCCAAGCAGAAGAATTGATGAATCAACAAACCGAAGAAAAGGATGCTAAGCTGGCTCAGGTAAAAAATTTGGAGGAAAGTTTGCTCTCCAATCAGGTGAAGCTAGCTCAACTTTGGGGCAAAGTTCATCTCTATGAAGAAACCCTACAGCCATTGCAAGATGGTCTCAAGAAAATTCGACAGAAGCTGGATGCGATCGCAAATGCTCTGAATCACATCCAGAAAACAGGTGATTCTCAACAACAAGCGATCGCTCAAATATCCCAAATAATCAGTAGCTTAAGCCAATCTCCAGAGTTGGCAGCTTCTTAGGTTTAAGGTTTAATATTGAACGCGCACCTGTGGCCTTTTGGCCAAGGTTGAATGTTTTTGGTTGAATGTTGTTCGCCCCGTATTCGGTGTAGGGTAGGTTGAAGGAGAACAATTTCTCAGACACTAAGAGATAGAACTGTTTAGTAGTTCATACTTAATACTTAATACTTCATACTTCAGTATTAAGGATAATCCATTCTTCTTCTACCAAGGCTGTTACTCCACCAGGAAAGGATGACGTTCGAGAACGGTTGGGAGCAGCAATTAAACCAGTCACCGCTTCGATTTGTTCAAAGTTGAGGGCTTTGACTTGGTTTTCCTGAAGGAACTTCCGAATCACACGACGTTGCAGAGCTAGGGGAGCTTGCTGTAATACCAGACGGTTCAATCGTGGAGGGCTATTGCTACCAGGA
The DNA here is from genome assembly GCF_010692395.1 of Moorena sp. SIO3H5. Taxonomy (GTDB): domain Bacteria; phylum Cyanobacteriota; class Cyanobacteriia; order Cyanobacteriales; family Coleofasciculaceae; genus Moorena. The sequence continues at coordinate 4,996 of NZ_JAAHHS010000211.1, read as the reverse complement.
TCTTCCTCGACCGTAGGTACTGCCATGGCTTGCTTTTGGATTTGCTCAGCAGTATTTTCGAGATATTCCACGTCTGCTCGCAAGATTTCAGCAATTTGGGACAATGCGGTCTCAACTTGTGGGTTGAAATGGGTTTTTATATAGGGTAATAGCTCTTGGCGGATGCGGTTACGGGCATAGTTAAGGTCTTGATTGTAAGCATCTACCCAAATGGACAGTTGCTGCTGCTCGCAAAACTGGAGAGTTTCGCTACGGGATGTGTCAAGTAGGGGACGCACCAGACTTACTCCAGGAACGAGAGGTCGTTCCCAGGTCAGAGCTTGCAAGCCATCAGTCCCTGAACCTCTGATCAGGTTATAGAGGACTGTTTCAGCGCGATCGCTTTTTGTGTGACCAGTTACAACAGTGGCATAACCTTGAGTTTGGGCAATGTCAATCAGCGCTTGATAACGCCACTGCCGCGCTGCTGATTCGCTCTTTTTCACTTCAGGGGCGCTTCGTAAATGAAATGGAAGCCCCCAACTCTGAGCAATTTGCTGTACATGAAGGGAAATTCCCTCATCATAGGGCCAACGGTGGTCACAGTGGGCGATTCCTAGCTGCCATTTCCACTTGGGCTGTAAATCTAGCAGTAGTTTGCTTAGGCAAAGGGAATCTTGCCCACCGGATACGGCTACTAAAACCTGCTGATTCTTTGGTAGTAGCTTCTTTTGCCGCAGGGTTCTATGTAGCCGTGCATGAAGAGGTGTCCAACTCGGTATCTCAGACATTAGAGTTGTTATGAATGGTTATCCAAAACTTTGACATTTTGAATTTTGTAGGTCATGGATACCTATAATCCTATAAATCCTAAACGCTCAAGGTTTTTGAAAGCTTTAAAATCAGCGTTTTCACGCTCGATGCTCCCATTTGAACATTTACCAATAGACTATTAGTTCAGCTTATTTAAGTTCATTCATTTCTTGCCAGACATCATCCATTAGGGAATTATCATCACCGTTTTCTGATTCCTCATCAAAGGAAATATCGTCCAGTTTAAACATGTCTTCATCACTATCAACAGACATTTCACCGAGATCAAAATCATTACTACTGTCTGTTGATACTGCTGACAAATCCAGCAAATCTTCTTCCTCTGCTGTGGGTGATTCTACGAACTCTATATCTTCGTTAACACTATCGGAAAAGTCTCCTAAATCAAACTCATCTTCACTACTAGTTGGGGTTTTTTCAAAACCAATATCTTCCTCACTTTCCGAATCACTATCGGAAAAGTCTCCTAAATCAAACTCATCTTCACTACTAGTTGGGGTTTCTTCAAAACCAATATCTTCCTCACTTTCCGAATCACTATCGGAAAAGTCTCCTAAATCAAACTCATCTTCACTACTAGTTGGGGTTTCTTCAAAACCAATATCTTCCTCACTTTCCGAATCACTATCGGAAAAGTCTCCTAAATCAAACTCATCTTCACTACTAGTTGGGGTTTGTTCTATAGAAATATCTTCCTCGCTATCGGAAAAGTCTCCTAAATCAAACTCATCTTCACTACTAGTTGGGGTTTGTTCTATAGCAATGTCTTCATCGGCATCAAGTGTTGGTTGAAGTGTCATCTCATCAGAGATAGCAGTTGAGGCATCTTCCACCAGTTCTTCAGCTAGTGATATTTCAGGATCACTTACAGCAACTGCGGCTGCTCCAACTCCAAGCTCCAATCCAGAATCATTACTAGTTTCTGGCTCTGTGAGGTCTAGCTTTTCTGCTACCTGGGTTGATGTGCTTTGTAATGTTTCACCACCAATAGCTGATATATTATCAACTTTATCCTCAGCCTCAACAAGACAAAATTCTAAATTAAGTCTTACCTTGCCTTGCTGCCAGTTATTTGCAGAAAATTGCAATACTTCACAGGGAATACCCGATTCGCTAAACCAACTTTCCTGTTCTGGAGTCCATTCATCCCCTAAAACTTCTACCAATTTCTTTTTGATAGCAACTAAGAATTCACCGACCCTAAAGGTACGGTTACCAATAAAGATTTGAGCAGATTCATCTACTGATAGTACTTCACCAACAGCGAGTGGCTTGAACTGATTATCCACAACTATTTTCCCCGATCAAACTTTTCGATAAGCTTCCATGCCTAGAGGGCAGGAGTTTCATTGTCTTGATGCAGTCGCTCATGGGAGAAACCCCCAAGACCGTAATGGTGCGCTTGACCCGTAATTAAATTCGCCACGGGTCGCACCTCTGCATAGCTTCCCAACCATAGACCCAACTATTCCCTTGAGTCAAAGGTAGTTTTCCTAGGGTTAATTCTCCGATGCCTCTAGGCATTAAAGCAGGTTTTCAGTAGAAGTAATTTAGGGCATGCACTCAATCACGGAAATATAGAGTTCTTAGAAGAACCAGCCGTAGGAATGTAAGCCTTTACCCAATAGATTGACTCCTAGATAGCAAACCCAGACAACTAGAAGTCCTGTCCCTGCCAAAATTGCTGGTCGGCGTCCTTGCCAGCCACGGGTAATGCGGGCATGGAGATAGGCAGCAAACACTAGCCAAGTAATTAATGCCCAGGTTTCTTTTGGGTCCCAACTCCAGTATGAACCCCAAGCCTCGTTTGCCCAAACGGCACCGGCAATAATCCCAATGGTGAGCAGAGGAAACCCCAGCCCAATAATACGATAGCTGATATTATCGAGAGTGTCGGCAATATTAAGCCTCTGGGGTGAGAGGGTGGGTGCTGTGGATACTGATTCTACGGGTGAGTCGGGGGTAGTTACTAAATCGAGCACTGCTGTAGTACTAGCTGTATTACTCTGTCCCAGTTCAGCTAAAGGTGATGAGGTATCAGAGGTAACTAGAGGCTGAGAAATTGATTCTTTACCGTTGCGCTGTAGTTTAAAATTGGAATTACCTGGTAAGTTATTCGGTAAGTTAGTCTTGCTGCGATAGCCACCAGTGCCGACAGAACTTCCTCGCAGTTCCACGTTCTGACCACGGGTAATTACTAAAAATGCGATCGCTACCACGGAACCGACCATCAGGGTGGCGTAACTGAGCATCATGATGCTAACATGCATCATTAACCAATTGGATTTCAGAGCAGGTACCAATGGAGCACTTTCCTGCATATCTGGTGGTAGGGATAGAGCCGCAAACGCGGTAATTCCCATGGCGACTGGTGCAGTAGCCACCCCTACCAATCGGCTGCGACTCATGTTTTCAGCAATTAGATGAACTGTGGTAATTCCCCAGGTCAGGAAAAACAGGGATTCATAGAGATTACTGATCGGGAAGTAGCCTGCCTCTAGCCATCTTGCTCCGAGTAGGGTAGCAGTGCAAAGGTTGGCGGTTGCCATGCCTGATGTTCCTAAGGGTGACAAATAAGGAATTTTAGGAAAAGCGGCTCCTACCCAGTAAATTAACATCGTCACAAACAGGACGAAAAAGGCAATATTATCTAATTTGTTCTGGAGTGTAACCAGATCCATAAAGCGTTCTCTCTCAAGTCTTGTATAAAGCTTATATTATTGCAGCATTACTACTATCCTATCGGTTCGATGTGCCCCTTTTGATAGAGTGCTAGTGCGTTATAGCGCTACGCCCAAGTCAAAAATCGAAATAAATGTAAGGGAGACCACTCTGAGGAGCAAACAACCAAACTACATAGAGACCTACTGGTACCAACAACAACTTCACCGGCCAGTTGAGTTGTAATTTCAGACCCCTTCGGATACTGTAAACCCCAGCCATTGAGGCTGCTAAGCTAACTAACAGCAGAAGCACCCAGAAGCGTTCCATACCAATAGCGGTTAAGTAGACTTTTTGACCAAATTGGATGTCAGCTGGGTGACCCCAGAGATTCTGGATGACTAAACTGGCTTGTTTGAGATTGGGGATGCGGAAAAAAATCCAGGCAGTAAACACCATAAATTGGGTCAAAAACCAGCTTACCAAGACCCCTGACCAACTTTGCCACCAACGTTTTATCCCATCTCTATTTTCACAGAAAGCTTCGGTCAAGCGATGAAGGACTAAGGCTAGACCATGCAAGCCACCCCAGGCTACAAATCCCCAAGCTGCTCCATGCCAGATACCAATAATGACCATTACGATGAATAGGTTAAGGCAGGTACGAGCAACCCCTTTACGGGAACCGCCCAAGGGAAAGTAGAGATAGTTGCGGATCCAATCCCCTAGAGTGATGTGCCAGCGACGCCAGAAATCTGCAATGCTAATACTGAAATAGGGAAAATCAAAGTTTTCTGGAAGATTAATGCCTAGTAACACTGCACTACCACGGGCAATATCTACATAGCCGCTGAAATCGAAATAGAGTTGTAAACCGTAGGCAAAGATAGCTAACCATAAATCTCCACTACCAGCCCGTTCTATATTGCCAAAACACAAATCAACAAAAATCCCAATGTGGTCCGCTAACAGTGCCTTTTTAATCGCACCAGATGTAATCAACCAAAATCCTTCTGTTGCTCGGTTAAGACTCGGAAATTGTAAGGTTTTAAGTTCAAGGGCAAAGGGATGATAACGAGTAATTGGACCAGAAATAAGTTTAGGAAAAAACAACTTATAAGCAGCAAACTGGAGTAGATTACGAGTGGCAGGAGCCCCACGATAGACATCAATCAGATAAGCAATGCCTTCAAAGATAAAGAATGATATTCCTAGAGGCACAATTAAGTTATCCCTAATCCAATTAGCCCCATCTTGGGCAATGGTAAAGTTGGGAATTACTGCTAAGTTAGACAAGAGAAAAGGAAGATACTTGAAACCAAGCAAAAAGATAATATTTAGGAAAATTCCTAGGCACAGTAGTCTTGACCGTCGGTTATTCCAAAAACTATCAGCCAATAGCCATTCTTCATTGGAGAGATGATAATTAGTAGCATGGGAACCAGGAACTGTATTCGTCCCAAGTGCTTGTCCAAAGTAAAAATTAATTAGGGTAATCAATACCAACAGGGGAATGTATTGA
>NZ_JAAHHS010000210.1 GCF_010692395.1 Moorena sp. SIO3H5 | reverse complement strand
TTAATGCTATCCCAGATTTAATGGTGCAGTTTAGTCACGATGGTACATTTCTAGAGTATAAAGTTGCAAGGAGTAATAACTCTTTTGGGTCTTTTGATCAAGTCTTGGGTAAAAGGGTGTATGATGTATTACCACAAGAGATAGCTCAACTTTATATCCGCAATGTTCACCAAGCTTTGGAAACTCGGGAGATCCAAATCTTTGAACATGAGATGTTTATTAATAGCCAACGCCGCCATTTTGAAGCACGGATTGTGGTCAGTGGAGATAACGAAGTGCTGACCATTGTCCGGGATATTACGGATAACAAGTTGGCTCAGATTGAGTTGCAACAAGCAAAAGAAGCGGCTGAAGAAGCCAACCATGCCAAGAGTGCGTTTATGGCTAGTATGAGCCATGAACTACGGACACCCCTTAACGGTATTCTGGGCTTAAGTCAGTTGCTGTGGGAAGATGCCGAGGAGTTAGGCTATGACGACTTCGTCTCTGACTTAAAGGAGATTTGGAACTCTGGTACACACCTGCTAACACTGATCAGTGATGTTCTAGACATATCAAAGATTGAAGCGGGCAAGATGAACCTGTACTTAGAGAGCTTTGATGTTACCACCCTGATAGTGGAATTGGAAAGCCTTGCTAAGCCACTGATACAGAAGAAGAACAATAGTCTAAAGATCAGCAGTGCTGACTCTCTCGGGGCAATGGTGGCTGACCGGACTAAGCTCAAGCAGGTTCTGTTAAACTTGCTAAGTAATGCTGCCAAATTCACTGATACAGGCACGATTACTTTTAGCATTGTTCGTGAAGGAAGTCACCATAGGAATGGCAAGAACGAACTGATATTGGAGTTACCCCAATCTTATTCGAGGTCCTCAAGTGCTTCCTACACCACAATCGATATTCCTACCTCCGCCAATACCTTAGCCAATCTCAAATCTGATGATTGGTTGATATTCTCGGTAACTGATACTGGCATTGGTATGACTCCAGAACAGCTTAACAAAGTATTTCAACCATTTACCCAGGCAGATAATTCAACCACCAAAAAGTATGGTGGAACGGGTTTAGGTCTTTCCATCAGCCAACGGTTCTGCGAGATGATGGGTTGTAAAATTAGCGTGACAAGCCAGATTGGTGTTGGCTCTACCTTTACCATCCGTTGCCCTGCTGTAGTAAATGACCCCAAATCAGAAACACCTAAGGGCTAAATGGGTAATGGGTAATGGGTTAAGTGAAGGCAAAAGGCAAAAGGCAAAAGGCAAAAGGCAAAAGGCAAAAGGCAAAGTTTTCATATTTGAGCTTTCACATTTCACATTTCATCCTTCATGATTTGGCTCAAATGCTGTCAGTGATACTATCAAAGTTAAATGCCTTGACCCGAACTCCTGGAACTACTATATTACCATAGCGCTGTACTTTGCTTAGGGCATCGACTTCTTTTAACATTTGGGGCAGGCTTTGGTTAAAGCGCAGGTTTTTAATCGGGTAGGCAATCTGACCGTCTTCAATCCAAAATGTGCCGTCACGGGTCATCCCTGTGACTTCTAGGGTTTTGGGATTGACATAGCGCACATACCAAGCACGGCTTACCAAAATACCTCGCTCTGTCTGGGCAATCAGGTCAGCTAGACTTTGGCTAGAACCGGACATGACAATGGGAAACAATAGTCCGCTTGGATCTTTGCCTTTCTGAGCTGCCCAATAGCGGCTATAGTAAAGGATTTGCGGAATACCATCCTTAATCACCTCAGTGTAGCGATTACTCAACCCATCCCTAAAGCAAGTGCCTAATTGGAGTAGGGGATGACCAGGGTCGCGTTGTACCTGCACTATCGGGCTAAACATTGGCTGACCCAAGCGGTTACCAGTGGGGTTACCGGTTTGATCACTATGGGACATAAAGGAACGTCCTTCATCCGCTGCCCGAGCATCCATATTCCAGATTACCCAAGACAGCAATTCCGCAAAGGCAGCACCATCAAATATGACTGGGTAGGTACCTGGATTGACCTTACGGGGGTGACGTGAGGCTAAGGCTCGTTCAATTAGAGCTGTTATTGATGACTTTTCTAAAATCGGTAACTGCTCTATGGCAAAGGCGGTGCTATGACTCCAACTTGAACCATCGTGTATACGGGCTGTCACGCTACAATCTGCCTCTGTACCTTGGTCTAAGGCTCGTAACCCTTGGGAGTTCCCCACAACTCGTAAAAAAGCTTGAGTACTAAGCTTACCCGACCCTTCGACTCCTGCCTTAGCAGTTAAGGAACATACTTCCTTGACTATTTCTCCCCGTGCCAAGGGGGAAAGGTTAGCGGTGGCTTGATCGAAGGCTGGGGTGCGTTGCTCATAATCCTGGGATTCGAGTAGGGGTACCCATTCAGGATCTTCTGGGGCAATGCGAGCCAGTTGTTCTGAACGTTGGATAGTTTGGGCTATTGCCTCTGGGTCTAGTTCTGTTGTGGTAGCAGAGGCACAACGCTTAACGAAATAACTGGTAATGGTAAGTTGGCAGCGTTGGCGGCTGATATTCTGGGTAATTTGATTTTCCGAGAAGCGGCTCAGAAATTCGTCACCAAGGCTGAGACTGACGAATACCCCTTCTGCTTGGGATTGGGCAATGACTGAATCGACTAGGGATAGGGTTTGATCTTTGCGATCGCATATCGGAGCAGCAGCTAGGGTCATTTCCTGTGGGGATGGGCTTGATAAGCAGCTAATTATTCTAGTAAAAAAATATTATCCTGTAGTATACCAAAAATGTCTCAGCGTATAGGAAAAGGGTGAATGAAAACGATACCGCTGCTAGCTGCCACTATCATCAGTTTTGGTTTGACAAGTGTTGGTCAAGCTCAAGGTAAAGAGATTCCTGAGTATAAAGGAACCAAGCAGTTGATGGAAGGTCCATACTCCAATAACCTGGATGCGGCTTCATACTTTCAAGTTGGGGTAAAACTGTACGGACGTCGGGACTTTCCTGGGGCAGAGCGTGCTTTTCGTAAAGCCCTTGAGTTTGACCCCTATATGGCGATGGGACGTTATTTGTTGGCGAATACGTATTTGCAGCAGGGTAAGAACCAGCTGGCATTGGAACAATACCAAATTGCTATTGCCCTTGACCCAACCTTGTCACAAGCTTATTACAACTTAGGCATTGCATTTTACAAGGAAGGGGCACCCGATAGTGCGATCGCTGCTTATCGACAAGCGTTGTCTTTCAACCCTGAATCAGCAGATATTTACTATAACTTAGGGTTAGCCCTGGAATCTCAGGGTGATCAAGAACAGGCGATCGAACACTACCAAGCCACCATTCGCCTAGACCCAGATTATGGCAAAGCTTACTATAACATGGGACTGATTTTAGTCGAGCAAGACCAGATTGGACCAGCAACTACTGCACTCAGACAAGCAGTTCGCACTCAACCTAAATTGCAGAAAGCACACTACCAGTTGGGACTATTACTGGTGGAGCAAGGGGAAAAGTCAGCCGCAGAGGAATCCTTTAGGGAAGCAGTTAAGGTTGACCCGAACTTGGCCCCGGCTCAGTATCAATTAGCGGTAATTTTGTTTGAGAAAGGGGAGTTGGCGGAAGCGATTACTCGGTTTCGCTTGGTGACGGAACTGGAACCGGAAAATGTGGATGCTTACCGACAGCTAGGGGCAGCACTGACAGCCAATGGTGAGTACGCCGAAGCAGTAACTACACTCAAATTAGCTGTGCAACTGGATCCTTACCACGCCTTGACCCACTACAACCTTGGTGTTGCTCTACAACAGCAAGAACAGTATGAGGAAGCCATGGCTGAATATCAGCAAGCTCTTAGCCTGTCTCCGGCATTAGCAGAAGGTCATTACAACTTGGGTGTAGTCTTAGAAAAGTCTCAACAACGAGAGGAAGCTCTCTCTTCTTTGGTCAAAGCTAGAGAGTTATTCGCTTTTGCTGGTAATGAGGAGAAGGTGACAGAGGTTGATGAGTACATCATGCAACTAGAACCAGAAGCTTCTTTGGTTAATACTCAAGAAACTCCTGAGGTAGACTCTCCTGGAATTCCACAGATGAAGTCTCCTGAAACTCTGGAGGTAGAATCCCAAGAAACTCCTAAGCTAGAGTCCACTGACACCGAAGAGATGGAACCGGAAAAGTCTGAACCAGAAAGAGGGATTCCAAAGCTTTAGATCGGTAAGCGGTCAATATCGGCGTTGGAGCCAATGATAACCATAACCATATCTTTGTATAGCGGTTCATTAGGGTCAGGGTTAATCTCAAATTCAGCATCTCCCTTGATAGCCAGGACAGTCAAGCCATAGCGGTTGCGCAATTCCAGTTCCATAATGGTTTTGCCATCAAATTTTTCTGGCACTATGACCTCAACAATACTGTGCTTAGAGTCTAGGTCAAACCATTCCAAAATAGATGGTTTGGTCAGGGAGCGTGCTAAAGCACAACCTGCATCATTCTCAGGAAAAACTACATGATCGGCTCCTACCCGTTTTAAGAGCTTACCATGAACTTCTGAGGAAGCTTTGGCAATGACGTAAGAAACTCCTGCTTCTTTTAAGTTGAGGGTAGTAATAATGCTTTCTTGTAAATAGTTACCGATGGCAATAATTACTGTGTCAAATTCAAAAATTCCAGCTTCTTTCAAGGCTAATGGTTCTTTTGAATCGAGCTGCACAGCATGGGAAGCTATTTTATCGGTTAACACTTGCGAAACTAGTTTTTCATCAATATCAGTACCCAGAACCTCATAGCCAAGTTGGTATAGTGTGGAACAGACAGCTCGACCAAAACGCCCTAATCCAATAACGGCAAACTGTTTATTCTCTTTGGGTAGGTTACGCAAGAATGTTAAAAATGATAGATTCACTTCGGCCTCCTGTGATAACTGATCTAGTAATTTTTTACTTATTACTTGTTTCTTTTTAAGTGTTAATTGACATTGGCAATTAGCCATTACCAAGCCAGCATACCTTTTCCATTGGATTATCCCACAAGTAAGTTTTCTTCTGGATAGTTAACTGAACTGGGACGGGGTTCTCCTAGTAGGGATGCCATGAGCAACAAAACTCCAACCCGGCCAATGTACATTGTTCCAATTAAAACTAGCTTTGCCCAGGTAGAAACGTCTTGGGTAATGCCTGTGGAAAGACCGACAGTAGCAAAGGCTGAGACGACTTCAAATAAAATATTAATAAAATCAAGGGTTGGCTCAGCTAGGGAAATTAAAATTGTTGATATAATTACTGTAGCGAATGATCCGACTAAGACTCCAATGGCTTTTAAAATTAGTTCAGTTGGTACCTGACGCTTATATAGATAAACGTCTTCTTTTCCTTGTAAAATTGCTTTAGTAGAACTAACTAAAACTCTTACTGTTGTAGTCTTGATGCCACCACCTGTTCCCCCTGGGCTGGCTCCAAAAAACATCATGGTAATGGTAATAAATAAACCGGCTGTGGTCATTTTACCAAGATCAATGGTGTTAAAGCCTGCAGTTCTGGTGGTCACTGATTGAAACCAGGCTTTGATAAATTTTTCTGATAGTGTTGAAGAGCCTAGAGTGTTAGAATTATGAAACTCGATGAACAAAAATGCAATTGTTCCCACTATTAACAAAAATATAGTGGTGCTAGTGACTACTTTAAAATTTAGAGAAAATTCCAAATACTGACGCCGTCGGAGCATGCGATCGCGCAACCAAAGATAAAACTCAAAAATTACCTGTTGACCAATGCCACCGCAGATAATTAGAGTTGTGATCACTAGATTGAGGAGAAGAGATGACTGATAACTTGTTAAACTGTCTGGAAACAGACTAAATCCAGCATTATTCCAAGCACTGATGCTATGAAAAATGGCTAACCAGAGTCCTTGGTATAATCCATAATCGGGAACAAACACTAGTAAAAGTAGAAAAATACCTGTGATTTCAAAAATTATTGCTGTGGCAATGATGGAACGAATTAATGCTGCACTGTCTTGTAAACCTTGTCTATCTAAGGCTTGTTGAATGGCGATTTTCTGCTTCAATTTGAACTTGCGCCCCAGTAGTAAAATCAGAAATGTGGTGGTGGTCATATAGCCCAAACCGCCAATTTGGAATAGGGCAAGCACAATCAACTGTCCCCAAAAGGAAAAATAGGAGCCAGTATCGACAACCACTAGACCAGTAACACAAACAGCAGAGGTTGAGGTGAATAGTGCCACCATGGGGTTAGTCCATGTGCCATCACTAGCAGCAAATGGCATCATTAGCAAAAGAGTTCCGATGGCAATTACGGAAAGGAATCCAAGGCAAATGGTTCGGGGAATAGTCATGTCTCATTTGTTATGTGTCTTTGTAATTTGTCTTTGTCATTGTTTATTTGTGATTTGCCATCTGTCAAGACCCTTTTCCCTTAGTAGCGGCTCACCCCGTGCCGCCGTCGAATTGGGTATGGTTTATGGAAGTCATAACCGCTATAGTTGGTGATACGGAACGATGCTACTGGACATAATATGACATTGAGTCTTGAAAAATTGAGTCTTGAAAAACAGATTCAGGAATTTTATGATGCCTCTTCTGGCTTGTGGGAAGCCGTTTGGGGTGAACATATGCACCATGGCTATTATGGCTGGGCGGGCACTGAGAAGAAAAACCGACATCAAGCACAAATTGACTTGATTGACGAATTGCTCTGTTGGGCTGAAGTGGAGCAAGCTAGTACTATCCTGGATGTCGGTTGTGGGATTGGTGGGAGTTCACTTTATTTAGCGCAACAGTTTGAAGCAAATGTTACTGGCATTACCTTAAGTCCAGTTCAAGCATCACGAGGAACTCAACGAGCACAAGAGGCTGGGTTGGCGACACGGGTTCAGTTTCAGGTTGCTAATGCTTTGGATATGCCTTTTGCTGATGAAACCTTTGATTTTGTCTGGTCGATGGAGAGTGGAGAACATATGCCGGACAAGCAACAGTTTCTTCAGGAATGTTATCGGGTGCTTAAACCTGGGGGAAGGTTTTTAATGGCAACTTGGTGTCATCGTCCCATAACGTTGGCGACGGGACAATTGACAACAGATGAACAGCAGCATTTGGCTGAGATTTATCGGGTTTATTGTTTGCCTTATGTGATTTCTTTGCAGGAGTATGAGGAAATTGCTGGCAATTTGAATTTCCAAACTATTCGCACGGCGGATTGGTCTGATGCGGTTGAACCCTTTTGGGATATTGTGATTGATTCTGCTTTTGAGCCGAAAGCGATTTTAGGGTTGCTTAAAAGTAATTGGAAAATTCTGGAAGCGGCACTGTCGATGGGGTTGATGAGTCGAGGGTATCGCCGGGGGTTGATTCGTTATGGGTTGTTGTCTGGAACCAAGTGAAGAGACCAAGTCAAAATTGTAGACCATATCAACTATAGCAATCCGGTCTGATTCGTGAAATATAGTGGCCGAAGCGTTTGGCCAAAGGCCTCAGCTTAAGCTAAAAGCGATTCGGCGCAGCCGAATCGCTATAACCTTTGCCCAGCAACGATTTCCGATTTTGCTGATTCAAAAAATGATTGAGGATTGCTATAGGTACTATCAGAGCAACCTAAAACCCATGAGGGGGCTTTAGTTTTACTCCAAATTTTTTGCATAAGTGACATGCTCCTATAGCTAAGTGTATTTTGTCGCTTTAAATATTAATTAGGAGTAGGTCATGAACCACTTTACTATAGTCATGGAGTTTTTGCGCGATCGCAAAAGATTCCTGAAAGAGGTTGACCAAGGGATTAAGATTGATATCAAGATTATCTCTTTATTAATTGCTAGCTCGGCATTTTTTGGGATTTATGGTGCAATTATCGGCTCGTTTAGCGGCCCCCTCCAGATTATCTCTTCAGCTATCAAACTTCCGGCTCTATACCTATTAACGTTGTTAATTTGTTTACCGACTTTATATTTGTATGAGATTAGCTTAGGTTGTAAACGTAATTTTGGGCAATACCTAGTTTTGCTTTTGGCGGCGACATCTGTGATTAGTGTGATGCTATTTGGCTTTGCTCCTATCACTTTCTTTTTCCGTCTTTCAATTCATGATTATAAATTTTTTCAGCTCTTAAATCTAGTCATACTTGGCATCACTGGGTTAATTGGTATCAATGTGTTTTACCAATGTATGCGATTTATCACTGAGCAAGAAGCTGAAAACAAAAAATATCGCATTAGGCTTCTTAAAGCTTGGTTAGTGCTTTATGGATTTGTTGGTAGTCAATTGGGATGGACTCTCAGACCATTCTTCGGAGATCCTGGGCAAGGTTTTGCCGTATTTCGCGACTTAGAGAGTAATTTTTATATGCATGTATTGGAGTTAATTGGTAGAATCTTGGGTTGGGTTTAAGGCTTACTATTGATTTGTTGATTTGTTATGGGTTGTTGTATGGGAGCAAGTGAGGATTGTAACGGAAATCATTTGCTGATCCCTTGAGTTATCAAAATCAGTTGTTTATGACCTAAATCTAATGATTGCCATGGGATCATCCCATGATAATTAGGAATTTATTTGGCGGACAGGATATCAAATCCCTTGAAGTAAGTATATAACAGTGAGCTAGTTGCCAATGGCAATTTGGCATGGGAAATGGTAAATCCATCGATTATTGTGGTAACCACTAGTTCTAGTAAAGATTAGTGCTATATTACTAGATTTTATCCTAGGTGGCTGAATGTGTGAGGTGGCTGTATCTTGTAGCTTTAAATTTTAATTAGGAGTAGGTCATGAACCACTTTACTATAGTGATGGAGTTTTTGCGCGATCGCCAAAGATTCCTGAAAGAGGTTGACAAAGGAATTAGGATTGATATCAAGATTATCTCTTTATTAATTGCCAGCTCGGCCTTTTTTGGAATTTATGGTGCAATTATCGGCTCCTTTAGTAGCCCCCTCCAGATTATCTCTTCAGCTATCAAACTCCCGGCGCTATACCTATTAACGTTGTTAATTTGTTTACCGACTTTATATTTTTATGAGATTAGCTCAGGCTCTAAACGTAGTTTTGGGCAGTACCTAGCTTTGCTTTTGGCGGCGACATCTGTGATTAGTGTGATGCTATTTGGCTTTGCTCCTATCACTCTCTTTTTCCGTCTCTCAATTAATGATTATCATTTTTTTATGCTCTTAAATATAGTCATCTTTGGCATCACTGGCTTAATTGGGGTCAATGTGTTTTACCAATGCATGGGATTTATCACTGAGCAAGAAACTGAAGAAAAAAAATATCCCACTAGGATTCTTAAACCTTGGTTAGTGCTTTATGCATTTGTTGGTAGCCAATTGGGATGGACCCTCAGACCATTTTTTGGAACTCCTGGGGAACCTTTTGCCCTATTTCGTGAGCTAGAGAGTAATTTTTATATGCAACTGTTGAAGTTAATTGGTAAAATCCTGGGTTGGAGTTAAGGCTTACTATTGATTTTATCTTTTGAAGCCATACTTTTGGCAGGTATAGCGCTGCCCGCAGCGCTATTTATTCTATCGATAACGGATGGGATTGCTTGGGTGGGAGTAAGAGCAGTTGATTTATTCGCGGTGTGGTTTTAACTACTGGTGGGTGATGGGAATTGGTGCAAGATATCAGAAAATGGTTAACAGGAGCGAGATGATATGTCATCAAATTTAGGGAATTTACAGATTACGTCAGAGGATATCAGAAACCTGGTAGATCTTAATTTTGCTAAGCTTGTGGCTATTGATTTTTGTCGGGGGTTTATCTTTAAGAAGCCTAAGCATATGTTATCGGTTCTGTTAACTGAGATATTTATATTGGGTCTGAGTTTAATTTTCTTTTTGCCTCCAATCCTGATTTTTATGAAAAATTCAGGCAATTTGCCTGAAGACCAGGCTGGGATAACTGGGCTATTTACTATACTGGTGGGATTGTTTGTGTCAGGGATAGTGATTGGTAATGTATATCTTTATAAACAAGGAAAGCGAATTAAGTCTTTGGTTAGGTTAATGGATCAGGTTGATAACTATAATGGTGTGATTAAAGCGATTGAGTTAGCGGAACGAATAGAGGCCATTGAGGGTTCAGGTACTGAGTCTAAACAATCTGAAAGCCGGAAAAAAGTTATTGAATCTCTAGCTATTACTAAACAAAGTTTAGTGAATGCTTTACAAGTGGAAAATTTAATCAGAAGTCATAATAATTTAATTGACAGTCGCCAGGTATTTTTGAGCAATCTTGATGATAATTTGAATACTTTGATGGCTTTTGAACTGAGTGACGAAACTGGTGAATATGGTCGCTTACTTAATCAGTCTATTCAGATTGGGATGAGTGTACATAAGGAGGTAATAAATTTACAAGGTAAGCGGTAGTTAGTTGTTCGCGTAGCGTGGCATTTTGGCCAAGGTTGTCGGTCAGAATGCAGAATTAAGAATGCAGAATGCAGAATGCAGAATGCAGAATGTATAATTCTTAATTCTTAATTCTTAATTCTTAATTCTTAATTCAAAAATAAGTAAGCTGATACCTAATGGTGATTAGATAACCATTTTTCTTTGATGCGTTGGATTTGTGCTTGAAACGGGGCTGCTTTTTCGGGATTGACCATGGCGATGAAGTTGGCGTAGCCTTGAATGGCTGCGATTACATTACTGGAGTTTCCCCAGTGTTTGCTGTCTGGACCGTCTTTTTCGATTTGATAGAGAGTAGCACGAAAGCGTTTTAATTGTTTTCTGGAAATATTGAGATGGTCGTTAACTACAATTCCTGTTACTTCTTGCTGCTGGGATTTCCGTAGGATTCGGGTCTTTTGTTGATTGATAGTAAACCCTTCGTGAGCTACTACGGAGCTGGTGCGTTTTAGGAGTTTACCGATAAAGCGGAGGCTGTCACCGGAGCCGGATAAGGTGAGATCATCGGCATAGCGGGTGTAAGTAAAGCCTAAGTCTGTGGCTACTGTGGTTAGTCGGTGGTCTAAACGACGGCACAATATGTTGGTAATGGCTGGTGAAGCGGGGGACCCTTGGGGGAGGTGGCGATCGCTTGTGGCTACGTAGTAAGTTTTGCTATCTAGTTCGACTTCTTCAATGTCGGCTTCTGTACAGAGTAATCCAAATACTGTTGCTACTGCTTCTGAATAACCGAATGACCGGAAAAGTCCTTTGACTCGTGGGTAGGAAATGGATGGGAAGAAATTTTTTAGGTCAATGTTGATAATCACATCAGCACCAACATGAGGCTGGGCGTTGGTAACTATGGAGCGATCGCGTCGAAAGCCGTGAGCTGCATTGTCTAGTTCTAGTTTTTCTAGTATGTTGCTGAGAATCCAGTGTTGTGCTTGTTTTAGTTTTGGTTTGGGTGCGGAAATTAACCGCTCTCCACCGGTTTTTTTGGGAATCTTGAAACGAATGTAGTGAGATATGGTGGCGGTTTTGCGATTAAATGCGAGAAACCGTAGCTGTCCTAGGGTAATCCCCATGGCTTGAGCAATGTCTTGGGCTGTGCTCAACAGGGGTAATTTATAGGTTTCTAATCGTATGCGATCGCTTTCGGTATGGTTTAGACCTGGGGATACTTCCTCACCGAGATATAGTATTTCCTGTTCCTGGCGTATAGCCCACGCTTGGGCACGTTCGAGCCGTTGTTGTTCCCGTCTTTCTTTGGTTTCCTGACGCTTAAGCCTAGACTGGGCTAACCGTTCTTTTAACAACCGCTTACGGACTGCTTGTTCATTTTGTAGTTTCTGACTTTCTTGGCGCAGTTGGGCTAGTTCTCGCTGGAGTTCTCCCCGCCGTCTAATTTCATCAGCTGGATCTTCTGGCATCTCACCTTCTGCTGGCCAAAATCCGTAGCGAATCATTTCTTCGAGGACGAATTCTTCTTTTCCAATTTGGCGGATGCGATCGTAGAGTTCCTGACGGGTACGGGGTTGGTCTGACATGGGAACTATTTTTTAGTTTTTAAGGTTGGTTGTTCGGGTAGCGTGGCCAAAAGGCCAAAAGGCCAAGGTTGTTTGTTATGGCGCTATGCCGAGGGAATAGGGAACAGCGGATCACCGGAACAAAGAAGAGGCAAGAGATAAAAAATCATGTTTACCTCATTAGGCTAGAAAGCGCTATACATTTTTTACTATTGTCTTGATGAAGTCGCTGATGGGGGAAATTCCCTTTGGTGGCACCGGTACAGGCAGTTATGGGTGAGTGTCAACTTCGCTTTTTCAATTTTAGCTGCTGGCACAAGACTGTTCCAAGCTGGTACACAGAGCGGTAAGGGTCAACCCTTTGTATACATCACAGCAAAGTCAGTTTTGACCGAAAATCCTGAGGGCGCAACGCCCCACCGATTCTATCCATGGGGTTAGCCCGAACAGGAATTTATTCCCTGACAGTCCAGGAATTTTTATGCTAAAATATCGACTATATTAACAAATAAAAAACGCATCAAGGAGGTAATTTTGAGTGTTAGTTATGGAGTTCAAAGCTGTTTTAAAAGAGCATCAAAAATTGGCAATAAATGAAGCTATTAGAACAGCTCGCTTTGTCCGTAACAAGGTACTTCGGTACTGGATGGACAATCGCGGGACAGGGAAGAAAGAACTCTACCGGTACAACACTCAGTTAAGGGATGAATTTAAGTTTGTCAAAGATCTCAACAGTCATGCTTGTCAAGCTTCTGTTGAGAACGTAGAGCGTGCTATCAAGCGATTTTTTGACAACTGCAAGAAAAAGGTTCCTGGAAAGAAAGGGTATCCTCGCTTTAAAAAGTATTCTAGGTCAGTCGAATATAAGCAATCTGGATGGAAACTGTCCCCAGATAAGAAGTCGATAAAGTTTACCGATAAAAAAGGAATCGGACAGGTCAAGCTCAAAGGTACCTGGGACTTGTGGCGTTTCGAACAAAAGCTAATAAAACGGATTCGTATAGTCAAAAAAGCTGATGGATACTACGTCCAGTTTTGCGTCAAAGTAGATGACTCAGAACAGTTGGAAGCTACAGGTTTCACCGTTGGTTTAGATGTAGGTCTAAAAGACTTTTACACTGACTCTGATGGATGTTCAGAACCAAATCCCAGGTTTTATAGAAAAGGGGAAAAACGTTTAAAGTTTTATCAACGTAGAGTTTCTCGGAAAAAGAAAGGCTCATCCAATCGCAAAAAAGCGATTAACAGACTAGGTAGACAGCACCTTAAAATAAGTAGGCAGCGTGTTGGCGAAGCCTGCGCGCAGCGCATAGAACATGCCAAGAGACTGGCGCGTTGCGTAATCCGGTCTAACGACCTGGTGGCCTACGAAGATTTAAGGGTTAAGAACTTGGTCAAAAACCACTGTCTCGCCAAGTCTATTAATGATGCAGGTTGGTATCAGTTCCGAGAATGGCTAGAGTATTTTGGTCAAAAGTTTGGCAGAATAACTGTTGCAGTTAACCCTGCCTATACAAGCCAAAATTGCTCTAGTTGCGGCGAAGTAGTCAAGAAGTCATTGTCAACTAGAAACCATGTCGGAAAATGTGGGTGCCGGTTAGACCGCGACCGTAATGCCGC
>NZ_JAAHHS010000021.1 GCF_010692395.1 Moorena sp. SIO3H5 | reverse complement strand
CGGGGAACTGGAAGAATTTGTGCGGTTGGTCGGCCGGAGACATCCAAGCGCGAAGTCCTTCGTTCAACAAGATGTTCTTGGTGTAGAAGGTTTCAAATTCTGGGTCTTCTGCGGCGCGTAACTCTTGGGAGACGAAGTCATAAGCCCGCAAGTTCAGTGCCAGTCCGACGATACCTACAGAACTCATCCACAGTCCCATTACGGGAACGAACAGCATGAAGAAGTGTAACCAACGCTTGTTGGAGAAGGCAATTCCGAAGATTTGGCTCCAGAAGCGGTTGGCGGTCACCATGGAGTAGGTTTCTTCTGCTTGAGTCGGTTCAAACGCGCGGAAGGTGTTGGCGTTTTCACCGTCTTGGAACAGGGTATTTTCTACGGTAGCTCCGTGGATGGCGCACAGCAGCGCTCCACCGAGGATACCGGCTACTCCCATCATGTGGAAGGGGTTCAGAGTCCAGTTGTGGAATCCTTGTAAGAATAGGATGAAGCGGAAGATCGCTGCGACACCGAAGCTGGGAGCACCGCTGTTTGCCCCGTGGAAACCCCCGTCACGCGACTGCATCGGTTGTTGATTTAGATTCGTTAAGGGCATCAAACAGCTGTGCCCCCTCCAACGCGAGCATCTTACCCAAGCGACTTCAATGAGCGCGACCGATGGAAATGCTAGGATAAGAATTTATATAGGAGGCTTAATTGTGGTATTATCATTTGCACAAAGGATTAGTTTCAGATCAAGGTAGGTCGGGTATGATAGTTTTCCTGGTGGAATAAAACCAATAAATCAAATATCACTTTCTGTTTTTTCAAACAAACATTTAAGTCTGGCTCTGGTTGACCGAGACCCAGAACGTCTTAGCCGTCAGGGAAACAAGACCATTACCAGTCCAAGTAGCTCACAATTATGATAACGCCACTGTCACACCTGCATGGGTTTTTGGAAAAGCTTCTTTAGCAGTTCTGACACTGCTTTACCTCAAACGCGACCTGAAGGAGATACCGTAGAAGGTGTAAAATATCGCACCGACGGTACCTCACGGGTATTTTTCAGTACAACACGAGAAATTGACCTGTACGAATTGGAAGAACTTTGTGATGCTGTTGGTTGGTCTCGGCGTCCTCTGCGCAAAGTTAAGAAAGCTATTCAGCATAGCTTTTTGGTTACTTCTATGTGGTACCAGCGAGGTAACACCAGGCGCTTAATTGGCTTTGCCCGTGCCACTTCTGATCATGCTTTCAATGCGACAATCTGGGATGTAGTGGTTCATCCAGATTTCCAAACCAAGGGACTGGGCAAAGCTTTGATGAGATATATGATCAAAAAATTGCGCAGCCAGGATATTAGCAATATCACCTTATTTGCTGATCCTCAAGTGGTAAGTTTTTACCGTAAAATGGGATTTATGCCTGACCCAGAAGGTATTAAAGGCATGTTCTGGTATCCAGATTAATCTCGACTACACACAAAGCGCGAAAAGTGAGTTATACTGGTTATACTACTTAGAGGTAGCACCCGGGATGTAGCGCAGCTTGGTAGCGCGCCTGCTTTGGGAGCAGGATGTCGCAGGTTCAAATCCTGTCATCCCGATTTTGAATTCATAAGTAAATCAGTCAAGACACTAGGGTAAACTCAGTGGAACTTGATACAGTCAGGTAAAGTCAAACTTGGTAAAGTCAAACTTGATAAGAGTTAGCTACAGGGGGATTAAACGCCACTGATCAGCGCTGGTTAACAAGCCAGGTCAAGCTATGATCGATCAAGTTTAATTTGAATCTCTGCCTCTACTAGAGGTTAGTTAGCTGCGTTCAGATCTCTCAGTGAGCAGGGTATTCTAGTTGTAACAGGCTCTTCTTCGTTAAAATTCGAGGTAATTTCTATGAAATCATTGTTCCGTTGGGGCACAACATTAAGTTTAGTAGCGAGTGCCTTACTAGGCTCAGTGAGTGCGGAAAATTTAGCGGCACTGGCTCTGACCGAAGAGCAGATAACAGAAAAGTTGAGACCTGTACCTGTATTTGCAGTTACTGATAATGCCGGTTCGCCACTAGTAGCCTCAATTCCAGATCAGCAAGATCAAAAGAAGACTACCTCAGTGGCAGGTGTGTTTATTAGCCAAGAAGATGCTAATGCTTTTGTACAGCGTTTAAAGCAGGAGAATCCTGAACTAGGTAACAAGGTAAAAGTAGTGCCTGTATCTTTGGGGGAAGTTCATGAGCAAAATCAAAAGAATCGCACTGTTGCCAATGGTTTAAATTTTGCCTACATACCAAACCAACAGCAGGTAAAGCAGGCACAAGCGATCTGGAACCAAAATGGTCAAGAAGAAAAGCCATTTCAGGGGGTACCGCTGTTTGTTGCCAAAGAAGCTAGCAACAGTGGATACCTAACTATTCAACAAAATGGGGTCTCTTCAATTCCGTTCTTTTTTAACAAAGAGCAATTGCAGAGTATAGTGAACCGCTATAAGCAGCAAGACCCTAACTCCCAGGTTAAGATAGAGGTAGTTCCTCTAGAAGGGGTTATTCAAACCTTACAGAAAAGCAACGATCAGCAGCTAGAGAAAATCGTACTAGTACCATCCCAGGAATCCCTGAAGTTTTTGCAAAGTCTGTCCCAAAATCAACTCAAAAGTCCAA
Source organism: Moorena sp. SIO3H5 (assembly GCF_010692395.1). Lineage (GTDB taxonomy): Bacteria > Cyanobacteriota > Cyanobacteriia > Cyanobacteriales > Coleofasciculaceae > Moorena. The sequence continues at coordinate 6,720 of NZ_JAAHHS010000021.1, read as the reverse complement.
ATCAATGATTATGGGTCAGGGGTCGGTGGTCTCGGGAAAAGAACTCTGGCAGTGGCGTCAAGATGCCTACAAGTCTGCAGCCGAGGCAGGTGTCTCTACAGCTGAAGTGGACTGGTTGCTAAAGGAGGTAGCTGAGCTTGACCCATTAGTACTGCGCTTGGAGTCATGGCAACAGTTTTCCTGGTTAGGGCAAGCCACTGAAAACTCAACTATTCAACTTTCCCAACCTCTACCTGTACTCACCCAACTGTGGCAAAAGCGTATCAATCAGCGATGCCCAGTTCAATACCTAGCTGGGGTTACTCCTTGGCGTCATTTCTCCTTGAGAGTTTCCCCAGCTGTCCTGATTCCCCGTCCAGAAACGGAATCCCTGATTGATCTAGCAGTCAATGCTGTAGCTATGAGCTCTAAACCTGACTTATCATCAGGACACTGGGCGGATTTGGGGACTGGTAGTGGAGCGATCGCTTGTGGACTGGCAGAGGTATTTCCCCATGGGACAATTCATGCCGTTGATTGCACTGAAGAAGCCCTTGCCATTGCTCAACTTAATGCTCAACAGTTGGGCATGGCAGAAATAATTAAGTTCTACCATGGTTCTTGGTATTCACCTCTAGAAGCCTTAAAAGGTCAGTTAAGTGGTATGGTGGCCAACCCACCTTATATACCTAGTAACTCCCTCAAACAGCTACAACCAGAAATATATTACCATGAACCCCATATTGCCCTCAACGGTGGCAGGGATGGTCTAGACTGTATCCGACAGCTGATTGACATGTCTGGGGATTATCTGCGCCCCGGCGGTGTTTGGTTAATTGAAATGATGGCAGGACAAGCTCAGAAGGTTGTTCAACTACTGCAAAACCAGGGCAGTTACTCACAGATCCAGATATTTCCGGATTTAGCAGGTATTGACCGCTTTGCTCTAGCTTATAGAAAGTATGAAGTATAAACAAGGTATGCATCGATGCCAATAGGTAAAAAGCTTTGGATAATTTCAGCCAACGTTTACCTTTGAGGTTATCGCTTCTACTTTTTAGTGTGCTGGTGAGCAATGACCCAAGTTTCTATGGCTACCCTGATTTCTGGGGCTATCTCAGGTAAGCTGGTAAGTTTTCCAACAGATACAGTCCCAGCACTAGCAGTGCTACCGCACAAGTCAGAGTTGGTGTTTGAGGCAAAGCGCCGTCCTCAAGACAAACCTTTGATTTTGATGGGGGCATCCCCTAAGTCTCTTTGGCCATATGTTGAAGGTACTTCCGCACAGAGGTCGATTTGGGAACAGATGGCTCAGAAGTATTGGCCAGGAGCATTAACATTGGTGTTACCCGCTTCAGATAAAGTACCTACCGTTATGAATCCTTCTGACCCGACTACTATTGGGGTGCGTGTGCCAGCTTCTAAGGTAGCGATCGCAATTTTGTCCAAGACTGGTCCGTTGGCAACTACCAGTGCTAATTACTCAGGTGAGCCACCTTTACAAACAATGGCAGCGGTTGAGGTCCAGTTTCCCGAGGTATTGACGCTCCAGCCAGCTGAGTTAGAAGCGATCAAACCAGACAAGATTGGCGTCCCGTCTACTGTTGCTAAATGGACAAGCAGTGGCTGGGAAATTTTGCGTGCTGGAGGGATTCAATTAGACGATTCAGGATTTTAATAGTTCTACTCACCTTTGAAAAAAACTAGCTATCCTTAAAAAGATCTGACAAAAAAGTATGAAGTTTGAATTGTGAAGTATGAAGTTTGAATTGTGAAGGAATCCTGAATTGTGAAGGAATTAGGTACGCTCTTACTTGGCGAATTTAATTCGCCAAGGGTCACACCTCTGGTTGCCTATCCAACTCTATCTTTGTCGATTTCGAGCAGTATAAGCTTCAACCTTCATTGTTTATCCTTCAATTTTGTTAGGTGCGTTTTCCGTTGCGAATTAAATTCGCCAAGGTCAAGCGCCTGTTGACGTTTTTAGTGTGGCAAGACTTAATAAGCATGGGTGAGACGGATCTGATCTATTTGCTAGTAGGCATTGGGTTAGGAGTTATGGGGAGTCGCTTCAGTAAATTTTTAAAGGTGCGCTTTCCAAGGCCGCGAGGGATTGCTCGCGGCCTTGAGTCGCACCTCCATGAAAGCACAGACTCAAAGACCTCTGGATGCCATCAAACTGATACTGATGCTGAAGAAATCCAGCATCTGAAACACGAATTCAAGCAAAATCAATTGGCTTACCAAATGGCAATGGAAATGAGCCAGTTTAAAGCCGGATTTTTGGCACGAACTTCCCACGAGTTGCGATCGCCTCTGAGTCGGTTGATTGGTTTACATCAGTTGATTTTGTCTGATCTGTGTGAGTCTCCAGAAGAAGAGAGAGAATTTGTGAACCAGGCTAACGCCTCTGCCCATAGTATGGTTAAACTGCTTGATGAGGTGACTGCTGTAGCTAAAACTGAACACGGTACTAACGTTTTGGAGATTTGCTCAGTCTCTTTGAAGCAGCTGTTTGAAGACCTCTATCGTCTGACCCATTTGCAAGCTGCCAATCGCAATCTGCAGCTGGAAATAGTTCCACCTGACCCCCAAATTTACGTTTTAGTCGATCCACGGCGTTTTCGACAAGCATTAGTGATGATGGTGGATACTGGGATTACTCAGATAAGCAGTGGTCAAATTAAAGTTTGGNTATTGAAGTATGAATGGGCGATCGCGTAGTTTTGGGAAAGCCCCCTAAATCCCCCGAGCGAGCAATCCCTCGCTCGGGGGGACTTGGAAGGTTTTGTTCCCCCCAGCGAGGGATTGCTCGCTGGGGGGCTAGGGGGGCAGAATCATACCCAGAATCAGCAACCCCTGTCTCGGAAGTAATCGAGATTGATCGTGCTTCTGGAGTTGGACTCTTGAGTAAGGAGGTTAAATCAGGATGGAGTGGTTGCTCTATTGCTGGTTTTAGAAAAGCTTGTTGCCACTGTTTTCCTTGCCCTAGTTGCCAATTGTCTTGGCTGTTTGTTATCCTTGGCAAGGTCTGGCCAACTGCTCGGGAAATGGGTGGACCTAAGCTAGCAGCGCTTTTGTCTGTGCCTAATATTGGTACAGCCTCAATCTTGAGGTTTCCTGTGGGGTAGGGTTTGAGCAGTACCTGGTTTTGGTTTGTTTGGTACTGTACCGAAACAGTTATTCTTTGAGATAATTCATCTAGGTGGTTAGTGGTCTGGGAAGGTTTAACGGTTTGAATAATTGCAGGTACGACCGGCGGCTGAACTGGCTGGGGCATTTTTCACTAAATTGGCTGGTGTTTTAGTATTCAGACCAACAATCCTTGACTCAATCCCCAAGATTGTAGTTCCAAATTGGTTATCGACAAAGACAGCCCATATTACAATAATTAACCACAAATACAAAACCACCCTATTCGAATAGGGTGGTTTTGTGTGGATAGTCCCCTGTTAAAGAGCTGTGGCTATCTCTAGTTGAGCGATCGCTATTTACTCGAAATCCTTCCGCTTGGGGTTACGAGATGGGTCGTTTGACAAGAAGCCAAAAACAAATAAGCCAATAAAGAAGCTAACAACTATATAAACAACGATTTTGAGGGTTACCATGTTGAGTTCTCCCAAGAAGATATGAAATACGGAAAATGAAGCACTACGTGAGACATTGGTCTAATGCTGTAAGTTCTAGAATTGGGAATCTAGCTCAAAAACCATCTGACCTCACTACACGATTAACTTCATACTTTTTTAAGATCATACCTAAAGGTGGCTCTCATTTAACCTTTAATATCTTGAAAACTGGCATAAAAGCTGGGTCAGCGGTCAGCAGTCAGCGGTCAGCAGTCAGGGGTCAGGGGTCAGGGGTCAGCGGTCAGCTGATAACTGATAGCTTACTGAAAGCCGATGAGCGGATTTGAACCGCCGACCGTCCGATTACGAATCGAATGCTCTACCACTGAGCTACATCGGCACCAGTCTATTAATATAGCAAATATTACAATAGCAAATCTGTCAGCTCAGTCAGGGTAAACCATTAATGACCAACTCCAACTCAAAAAAACCTTACTCCAATCCCAAAGTCTCTAGGCCAAAAATGAATCCAGAGAAGTATGCCAGGCTAAAAGCAGAAGCCCAAAATCCCTACCGAGGCTTAAGAAAGTTTATCTATATTGCCTTCGGTGCATCTGGTTTCATCGGTGCAATGGTTTTTCTAGCCCAGTTAGCTGCTGGGAAATCTGTAGCTACTGCGATGCCTAACTTAGCTCTGCAAATTGGTGTAGTGATCTTGATGGTTTGGCTATTTCGCCTGGAAAATAAGGCAGAACGGAAATTATAGTAGGAAAACCTTGACACTCCTTGGATCCACAGAGGAATCTCAGGGTATAATAGTAGGATAAGAAAATTATGGAAGCCATGCAACCCATGGTGATCATAGCCTATCTAACGGCTCGGATTAGGTGCGAACTAAATGTTTAGGCTCGTCTAGATTTTATTGAAAAGCATCAATACACTCTACTAGACAAAAAATCTTTAGCTGGACAAAAGTAACCATCCTATCGGCTTGTTTGAAACACGATATGTAGCTGGTGTCATTCAGGGTCAACAAGCCTATTTGCTGACTAACCTAGTGAATGGTAAAAGTCAAACCCTGCTCCAGCCTCAAGGAATTTGGACAATTGGTCGGGGACGCCAGTCAGCAATACAGCTCCCCGAGAAGCGTTTGTCTAGACATCATGCTGTTATTCAGCACATTCAGAAGCAGGGATTTTATCTAACTGACCTGAAGAGCACTAATGGTTCCTTTATCAATGGAAAACGAGTCAAAGGATCTCATCTGCTCCAGGATGGGGAGTATGTTCAACTCGCGAGCATTAGTTTTAGTTTTTTCTTTTGCAAACAGACTAAGACTGTAGAGAACATTAGCTCAAATATCCTAGCCCAAATCGAAGCTTTAGCAGCACAAAACAACTTAACCAGTGATCAAGCAACAACTGCCTCATCCTTATCCCTAGATCAGATCAGCAAAGATACTAACCCATTTGTACAAGGGCAAGAAACAGACGTATTTGCCTCAGAAGAATCTGCACAAGAAATGCAAGAGCTTGAAGGAGCAACCTCTTCTGAACTCACTCCGGCTCAGCAGTTAGAAATTCTAGACCGCTTTTTACTTAGAAAGTACACTCAAGAAAAGTGATTTGTAAGCATTGAGCTATCAGCGGTCAGTGGTCAGGAATCAGTATTGCTGACGGCTGACCACTGATAGCTAATAAATTTAACAAAACTTGCGGAATTCCCCAACCTCGTGCGTTGTAGGTTGGGTTAGAAGTTACCGCAAGAATAGGGCAGCCTTTATGGTTGGTCGGCTATGCATAAAAAGTTAAAACTTATTGATTAAGGCTGCCCTATTCTAAGGTTTCGTCTCCTGGATGGATAGCGAGCCAGTAAATTGACTTTATACCTTGACGTCTTAATACAAAATTTATATAATAGTAAGCAAGGTCGATAAGAAGGTTGACTGCAGTGAAACATAAAGCCGTCAAACTCAGAATCTATCCCACACAAGAACAAGTAATGATACTAGCCCAACACTTTGGATGTGCTCGCTGGTGGTGGAACTATGCCTTGAATCATTGCATAGAAACTTACAAGGAAACTGGCAAAGGCTTGAAACAATCTGCACTCAACTCTATGCTTCCAAAACTCAAGAAAGAAAAGGAGACTGAATGGCTAAAGGATTGTTACTCCCAGGTCTTGCAATCTGTGAGTCTAAACCTTAGTCGTGCATATCAAAACTTTTTTGAAGGTAGAGCTCAATATCCCAAATTTAAATCGTATCATCATCGCCAATCAATTCAGTATCCCCAAAATGTCAAACAGGTGGGTGATTGCCTAAAGTTCCCTGGAAAAGTAGGAGTTGTCAAGGCTGTAATTCATCAACCACTAGATGGGCAAATAAAAACTGTCACAGTCAGCAAAGCACCTTCTGGCAAATATTACGCTTCTGTTTTGATGGAATACGAATCCGATAGTGTAAAGCCATCAACGAAGGGAAAGGTGATAGGGATTGATTTGGGTATCAAGGATTTTGCTATTACCTATGACGGCGAAAAGACCTCTAAATTTGGCAATCCCAAGCCTATAGATAGATACGAGAAAAAACTATCCAAAAAACAACGCATTGCAGCCCGAAAGAAGAAGGGCAGCAGTGGACGCAAAAAGGCTCGTAAGATTGTAGCTAAGGTATATGAACGTATTGGAAATGTCCGCCAAGACTACCTGCACAAACTATCTAGAAAAATTGTAGACCAGAATCAGGTAGTGGTAGTCGAAAACCTAAACGTCAAGGGCATGGTAAGCGCTACGCGCACGCTACGCGAACGTAACCACAAACTAGCTAAAGCAATTTCTGATCTAGGCTGGGGAACCTTTGTAAACTTCCTTTCCTATAAATGCGAAAAAGAAGGGAAAGTTTTAGTAGAAATAAACCGGTGGTTCCCCAGCTCTAAGACCTGCTCTAGTTGTCATTACCGTATCAAGGAGTTGCCGCTAGATGTAAGGACTTGGGTTTGTCCAGGTTGCGGAACTCACCACGATAGAGACGGTAATGCGGCCAAGAATATTAGGGCAGAAGGGATCAGAATGCTATCCTCCTCTGGGACGGGGGAGGTCAACGCCAGTGGAGAAATGTACAGTGGAACGATTGAACCAGTATCGGCAATGGATTCAGCAGGTATTAGCTCGA
>NZ_JAAHHS010000209.1 GCF_010692395.1 Moorena sp. SIO3H5 | reverse complement strand
CCCTGAAAGCATTGTGATTGCTGTTATTTTGGTACGAGCCGTGAGGGTTATTGAGACCACAGTGTACCATTAACTGTAATAAATGTAGGCGTGTGTGTGCTTATGTAACCTGGGTATTGATTGGAGTACAATTGAAAGACCCCCCAGGCCGTGTTGTTGATTTTGCAGAAGCGGGCTAAAGAAGCTGGGGTGGAGTCCTTTAGTCCCCATGACTTTCGCAGGACCTTCTGCTCTGACTTGCTTGATGCTGGGATTGATATCGTGACGGTACAGAAGTTAGCTGGCCATGCTTCCCCTGTGACTACCGCTAAGTATGACCGGCGGGGTGAGGAGGTTAAGCGTAGGGCGGTTCAGAAATTGGGGTTTTAGGAGGAGGGGCGAAGGCAATAATGTTTCCTGCGGATAGGTTTGGCTATGGGGATTGGCTATCTCAGGCAGACAACTCATGAATACAGTGCTTCAACTCGTTTTTTCATATAGATTACAGGCTACTCAGCACGTCATTGAGTTCTCTTTGGATTTTCTTTGCAAATCAGCTCTAAGTCACTTACCTTTTGGTAACTTTAAAAATAAATTAGACTTGAGTGAACATATGAGCAAAGAAAAACACATATCGTCTTGTCCTATTGGAGAGGCCTTGAACGTATTTGCAGGAAAATGGAAACCTGAAATCCTTTGGTATCTCAAAGATGGCTGTATGCGCTTTAACCAGTTACACCGTTCCATTGGAGCAGTATCACAAAAAATGCTTGCACAGCAATTGCGTGAATTGCAGCGTGACGGTCTGGTTAAACGTATTCAGTATGATACGCTTCCACCACATGTTGAATATGAGGTTACTGATCTTGTAAAGACACTTGAACCTATATTTGATGCTCTTGAAAAATGGAATAAGGACAACGGGCCCACTGTGCAAGAAGCGAGGAAAAGATACTTTACTAAGAATAACTGATATTGTTTTCAGCATTCTGAATTTTATCTCAACCGTAGTCGGTTGAGATAAACCCAAGCATTGCGGACAGTAGGCCTGTTGGGATAAATTGATAGTCTATCTACTAAGTCATCAAGCTTGAATTAAAGATTAGCCAGTCTCTCAAACCTAGTCCAGGAAATTATCACCGAAAAGAAATATCTATCAAAACAAAATTGGCGAACTACTACCATACCCATCGAAACGGTGACATTGGGCGTCAAGGTTTAACGCTGTAGTCAATTTTGATTGGTGGATCGCCTTCAACCTCGCCAATAAGCTGTAGTAGCTGCAATCGGAATCGCTCGATCATCTCGCGCTTCAACATAAAGCGATGGAAATCTGCAGGTGACGTGTTGTGGTGCTGCACCGACTTATAACCACCGGGCGCTTCAACATCCATGCGCACTGGAAATTGCAGCCACTTGCCTTGGAATTCCTCCGAGAGCATCCAGTTTAGATAGAGTTTAGCCGCCGCTTTGTTTTTCGCCTGAGTGGGAATGGCAGCAGTCTGGAACCATGTTAAGAAGTAATCTTCTTCCGGCAACAGAAAGCGCGTATCGCTGTTGGGCTGAGGTGCAAACGCCCAGAATGTCGTAAAGCTCGCGCCATACCAGCCATTATTGATAGCGACATAAGGCATCGCCGTACCACGTACCCATGTCGGCTTAGTGGCAACGAGTTCCTCCAGATACTCCCACCCATACTTTTCTTTCAGATTCCAAAACTGATACAAGACAGCATCGTCACTATGGGGATAGGTCAAAACAACCTTTCCTTTTAGTGCTGGGTCGAGGTAGTCCATAGCGTCACGCGGTGCTTGGCTTTCGTCGATCACATCGATGTTGACGTAGTTGCTGAAAGTCACACCATAAAGACCAGTCCAACGCCCATGAGGATCTTTGTGGTCAGGGAATACTTTGTCCCAGTGCTTTGGCTTGTAGGCCTCCAACAAACCATGCTCAGCGTAGTAGTCAAAGTCATGCACGGTCTGCAGTTGAATTACGTCGGGCACATTGGCTTTGCCACCCGTTTCACGGGCATTGTCATAGCGTGACCCGTGATGAAAACTCAAGTCAACACTGTGAGTAACCTTGATACTTGGAAATCTCTCCTTAAACATGTCCAAGTAATAATCTATTTGGTCCGGCTTGTCGCCGCCCGCCCGAAGAACCAAAGTGCCACCTTCCTGTTGAGCAGCAGTATATAACTCATCTAGAGACCTGGTTTCAATAGCCAGAGTTTTGAGTTGTTTCATAGCTACTATACTAAAGTAAGTACAAACTAAAATATAGTATAACTTTATATGCAGTACGATATTAAAGTTAGTGCAGCGTTTTAGGGAAGTTGAATGGAGAACAAGCTTAGTCTTACCTTACGCTCGGGTCAAAGTCCTGAGACGACTGACCGGTTGCCTCATTCTCAATTGACCCAGCACGGGCCTGATCATATTATTGACAAGCTACATGAATGGTGCTTTTCATTGCCTCGTGTTGTAAGCGAGCAAAGTGGTATCTCTGTACCTGGCTCTCGCGCTTTGGTCATTAATGACGGCGTGGAATGTAATCGTAAAGCTTTTATGGTCGGTCGGGAATTTGCACATATACATCCGTACCCAGACAATGGTAGTATGCATGTAAAATTGCAGCGAGAAGACGCCTTAGAAGTTACAGGAAAAGGCTGGGGAGAGGATCATTACTTAGTCAAACAAGGCCTATATCCTGTAGGACTAGTAATGGTGTTTTCACCACGCGACGACGAAGAGCTGGAGACAGTCAAGTCCATCGTTAAGAAATCTTACGAATATGCTACTGGGGAAGCGCCAAGGTAGGTAGTATTGTAAGGAAGGTCTAAAAGTAAGCGGTCATTGTTAAATCATCTTCAAAATTGTCTCTGATAAGCCTGGGGAGTTTCCATATTACTGGGTTACGCACCTTTTGGTAAGTAATTGTTTTCTACAATAATGCATATTATATTTAAGCTCACTGAAAACAAAAGACGGCAACTTCTGTTTTCAATGAAAACACTTCAGGAGAGTCAATAATCATGACAACCACTGGTGGTAAATGTCCGGTGATACACGGTAGTGTAACAACAAATAGTATGTCAGAGATGGAGTGGTGGCCGAAGGCACTTAATCTCGATATTTTGAGTCAGCATGATCGCAAAACTGATCCGATGGGAGTGGACTTTAACTATCGGGAGGCGGTACAAAAACTTGATGTGGTTGCACTAAAACAAGACCTACATGCGCTGATGACCGACAGCCAAGATTGGTGGCCAGCGGATTGGGGTCACTATGGTGGTCTGATGATCCGTATGACCTGGCACGCGGCTGGAACCTACCGGATTGCGGATGGTCGTGGCGGTGCGGGGACAGGTAATCAACGTTTTGCGCCACTCAACTCTTGGCCAGACAACGCCAACCTAGACAAGGCACGCCGTCTACTCTGGCCGATAAAGAAGAAGTATGGAAGCCAGCTTAGTTGGGCCGATTTGATTACCTATGCTGGCACGATCGCCTATGAATCCATGGGACTAAAAACCTTTGGTTTCGCCTTTGGTCGAGAAGATATCTGGCATCCGGAAAAAGATATTTACTGGGGGCCAGAAAAGGAATGGCTTGCCCCCAGCGATAACCACCACAGCCGCTATTCTGATGAGCGAAAGCTAGAAAATCCACTGGCTGCGGTAACAATGGGGTTGATTTATGTTAATCCCGAGGGTGTAGATGGCAATCCCGACCCTATCAAAACCGCCAATGATGTGCGCGTTACCTTTGCCCGTATGGCGATGAACGACGAAGAAACCGTAGCCCTTACAGCTGGGGGGCATACGGTGGGCAAATGTCACGGTAACGGTGATGCCGGGTTGCTGGGCGTGGAACCTGAAGGGGCAGATATCCAAGACCAGGGCTTGGGGTGGGTGAACAATACTGGTCAGGGTATTGGTCACAACACCGTTACCAGTGGTATAGAAGGGGCCTGGACGCCTCAGCCGACCCTGTGGGATAATGGTTATTTTCATATGCTGCTCAACTATGACTGGGAACTAAAGAAGAGTCCAGCAGGTGCGTGGCAATGGGAACCGATTGACCCGAAGGAAGAAGACAAACCCGTCAATGTTGCAGATCCGAAGATTCGCGGCAACCTTGTAATGACCGACGCCGATATGGCCATGAAGATGGACCCAAAGTATCGAAAGATTTCGGAGCGGTTCTACAACGATCCTGAATATTTCAGTAATGTCTTCAGACGGGCATGGTTCAAACTGACCCACCGAGATATGGGGCCAAAGACTCGCTATCTTGGCCCCGATGTTCCAGAAGAGGATCTGATCTGGCAAGATCCTATTCCAGCCGGGAATACTGATTACGATATTCAAGCCGTAAAGGAACGCATTGCAGTAAGCGGTCTGAGCGTTAGTGAAATGGTTTGTACCGCTTGGGACAGCGCTCGTACATTTCGGGGATCGGACAAGCGCGGTGGTGCAAATGGGGCGCGAATTCGTCTGACTCCGCAGAAGGATTGGGAAGGCAATGAGCCAGCTCGTTTGGCAAAAGTATTAACTGTTCTAGACAGCATTGCAGCAGAGACCAAGGCAAGCATAGCGGATGTCATCGTCTTGGCCGGTAACGTAGGTATCGAGCAAGCTGCTCAAGCCGCTGGCTTCGAAATTACCGTCCCCTTTTCTCCGGGGCGGGGGGATGCAACGGATGAGATGACCGACGCAGAGTCATTTGACGTGCTAGAACCCATTCATGATGGCTACCGCAATTGGTTGAAGAAAGACTATGCCGTCAGTGCGGAAGAGCTTATGCTTGATCGCACGCAGTTGATGGGACTGACGGCTCCCGAGATGACTGTGTTAGTCGGTGGGATGCGTGTGTTAGGGACTAATTATGGCGGCACAAAGCATGGCGTATTCACAGATCGTGAAGGTGCTTTGACTAACGACTTCTTTGTGAACCTGACGGATATGAACTACCTGTGGAAACCTGTAGGTCAGAATCTGTATGAAATCTGCGATCGCCAGACTAATCAGGTTAAGTGGACAGCGACACGGGTCGATCTTGTTTTCGGCTCCAACTCAATCCTTCGTGCCTATGCTGAAGTCTATGCGCAAGATGACAGCCAAGAAAAGTTGGTGCAAGACTTCGTAGCAGCCTGGACGAAGGTGATGAATGCTGATCGTTTTGATCTGGCCTAACATATGAATCGTAAGGTTGGCAAAAGTAGTGTTTTTAGCCCTCTTTTGCCACTCTCGCCTTTGTATAGCAGTAGAGAAAAAAACGTAAAATCGTGACTTCCCAATATTAACTGTCCCGTTTGGGGACAAAAGTGGGACAGTTCAGATGGTTGCTGGAACTTTTATACAGCAAGCTTTTCAGCCTTAGCAACCAAAATTTCTCCATCGCTATACAAAGGCGGACACGGTTTACCGCATTCTTCACAGGTCCAGTTGGAAGCCGTTTTGATAGATAAAGCGATCGCTCTTAGCGGAAGCTTTGCTTCATCGCCTTTGGCGGAAGCTGAGGCCTTTGGCCACGCTTCGCGAACGCTTCATCGCAGCCATCGGGTTAAGTATCAAGGTGGTTTGCCTATACTCCACTCTTAGATTACTTTCCGGAAAGTGTGAAATAGTTTATTGGATTGATTTTTGCTGTATTTTTGACTATATATGAATCATAAGCAGTCAGCACTCTAGTAGAATTTCCTTATTGCTTTCCGGAAAGGATACATCACTTGGGAAAAATTGATAAAGTTTCATTTAACAAGTCCACACATAGAAATCATCATAGTGGCAGGCGCATCTGAGGACTTACTCGTCCTTCCATTACATTAACCCTCAGCATATAAGCGGCAATATTTAAGAACCTACCATCTATATAACCCTCCGCATAGTGCAGACACTACGCAATCCCAAACAGCTGCTTGCACCTCAACCCTGGGCACACAACCGACACCACCTATCCACAAAACCCCCAGCACACACCCGAAAAACAACCTCTAGCGCAGAAACTGAGAACATAAACTCCAGCCGTCGAGCTTCAACAACTGGGTAAACATTGAAATCAAAATTTCCCGGTGCTCAACTCAACCAATTATTTCGCTGCTCTATCTCCCCCAGACTTAACAACAACTACACCCTCGTAACCAGGGGATTTAACCTTTTTACGAATGGTGGTTATTGATAAAGGCTTGAACTCGTAGACCAATATAGAATCCAGAAACGACAACAGTTACAGGAAAAGCGGATTAAAACACAGATTGCGATCAATTCTGCTATTGCTCGGTTAAATGCTGCTAAAACTCGTTACCAACAGCAGATTTACCGGCATTCTCTGGAGATGATGACGTATCAAACTAATCTACAGCGGCAGCAGTACCAGCTGGCATCCTTGGTGAAGCAGTCTCAGGAGGTAAAGAAAGACCTGGCAGAATTGAGTATTGTGCGATTCTCCTTATGCTGGTCGGGTGAGACGGGTGAAGATTGTTTCACAGACGGACCAGGTGATCACTGCTGAGATTACTCTTGATGTTAGGGGCGATCGTTAATCTTAGGACAAAAGCGTGTTTGTGGTAGTGCTGTCTTTGCTCAATAAGTTGAGAATAATCGGACTATGACACAGCCTTATTCATAGTCCGACATTATCCGACATTAGCGGTTAGGTTTAATATTGTGCTTGTCTTTTAGATTATAACCGTTTCTTCATTGAAGAGTAATTTAATTCCGGACAAAAATCCAGAAGCTTATAGAAATTAATCGAAAGTTTATAAAAAAACAGTAAACTTTACCAAAGCTTTAAAATTACAATACTCCGATAGTAGTTTTAACAGTTTAAACTGTTATTGAACTGTGACACAGCCTTATGCATAGTTCGAGATTAGGGTTAGGTTTAATATTGTGCTTTTCTCTCACGATATTAATTTTAATCTCCTTTGGTTCCTAAAAATTAAGGAGAAAATTAGAATGAAGAATTATCTTCAGGCTATGGGACATGTATGCGTTCCTATAGCTATTGCTGTTGTCGCTACTTACATTACCAGTAGTGATGTCCAAAAGAGCATCAAAAATGATGTTGTCCCATGGCTTCAGGTAGCAGCCTTTAGCACTACTACTGTTAATCAGGGATTACAAGCTGCTAAACGATTGCGTCGCTCTAAATAGAGTTGATGCTGTAGATGATTAGTACTAGTTGCTGATTATCGGTATAGTTTTGCCCCCTAACTACCCAATCTTGGGAGGAATAAAACTCTAAAAGTTCCCCGAGCGAGGGATTGCTCGCTCGGGGGACTAATGGGGGCTGTTTTAAAATAAGGCGCGCTTTCACAGTCGTAGTCAATAACACTATCTGACCACTAATACTTGGACTTTTATTCTCTCGTTAAAGTATATTTTTAAAATTTTTATTACCTTAAGTTACCAACGCATTTAGAGTCAACTAATCAATTAAGTTATGTATAGTTTTAGGCAACTTTATAGTCAATAATCTATGGTTAATAAGACAAATTACTGAATTTATCTGATCAGTATTTACACAATATTTTTTTTGGGGGATAATTTTTTTTAGCTATCAAGGGTAGTATTTACTATCAAGGAAGATAAACATGACTAATATAATCAATGGAACACCAGGGAATGATTTGCTTGAGGGTACTCCTGGTGATGACCAGATTAATGGTAACGGCGGGGATGATACTCTTAAAGGTTTTGCTGGCAATGACCAAATCAATGGTGGTTCGGGAGATGATACAATTTTTAGCGGTGCTGGTGATGATCAAGTGAATGGCAACGGTGGCAATGATAATCTGAGAGCTGGTGATGAGGGTGATTTTATTGGAAGTAGTGCTGGCAATAACCAAATCAATGGTGGTTCCCAAGCTGATACAATTTTTGGCGGTGCTGGTGATGATCAACTGAATGGCAACGGTAGCAATGATGGCAATGATTTACTTGTTGGTTTTGATGGAAATGACACTTTAACAGGATCTTCAGACCAAGAGATATTTGTTGATGGCACTGGCGATGATATTATTTTTGCTAATGGTGGAGATGATATAATTTTTGATAGCCCAGGTTTAGACCAAGTCTTTTTAGGGACAGGTGCTGCTCAAGTCGTTTTAGCTACAGGTGAAGGGTTTGATACTATCTATAACTTTGATCTTAGTCAAGCTAAATTTGTTATAGGATTTTTTGGAGTAGACTCAGATTTTCAAAACTTGGACTTTTTTGATACAAACCAAGGAACTCAAATAGTTAACGATGGTGACCTTCTAGCAGTTGTAGTTGGAGTTCAGGCTAGTCAAATCGATAATGCTGATTTCTTTACCAATTCAGTATTATTCTAATTTGTGATTGTTAGCTCCACCTATTTTGTAGTTACTCTTCCTCTATGGGGAAAAACTAAAAATAGACCTTATTCACAAATCTTTTCTGGAAGCTCAATAGTCCGATGCGCTTCCAACTAAATTGTTTCTAGACCCGATGATGGGTCTTTTTTTTTGTAATGACTAGGACTGCGGTTGGATCTATCTTTTTGATGGCTGCAATTCTCCTACAGAGATGCTACGCTCCGGAAGCGTTGTGGCCAAAGGCCTCCGCTACGCGAACGCAAAGCGTGGCCTTTGGCCTCAGCTTCCGCGCTTATGCGATCGCCTTTAGATGCCGATAGCGTATTGCGCTTTTACACCCATAGTCAGTAACACTATCTGACCACTAATACTTGGATATTTATTCTCTCATTAAAGTATAATTATCAGACACCATTATCATAAATTAAAAAGCATTTTTAGAGTCATTTTTTTGTATTTGTGCATGAAATTCAGTCATTTGATAGTCAATATTTCGTGATTAATAGGACAAATGACTGAATTTCTCTGATCAGTATTTACACAAGATTTTTTTGAGAGATAATTTTTTTAGCTATCAAGGATGGTATTTACTATCAAGGAAGATAAACATGACTAATATAATCAATGGAACACCAGGGAATGATTTGATTGAGGGTACTCCTGGTGATGACCAGATTAATGGTAACGGCGGGGATGATACTCTTAAAGGTTTTGCTGGCAATGACCAAATCAATGGTGGTTCGGGAGATGATACAATTTTTAGCGGTGCTGGTGATGATCAAGTGAATGGCAACGGTGGCAATGATGATCTGAGAGCTGGTGATGAGGGTGATTTTATTGGAAGTAATACTGGCAACAACCAAATCAATGGTGGTTCCCAAGCTGATCTAATTATTGGCGGTGCTGGTGATGATCAGCTGAATGGCAACGGTAGCAATGATGCCACTGAGTTACTTGTTGGTTTTGATGGAAATGACACTTTAACAGGATCTTCTGACCAAGAGTTTTTTGTTGATGGCAATGGCGATGATATTATTTATGGTAATGGTGGAGACGATAGAATTTTTAGTAGCCCAGGTTTAGACCAAGTCTTTTTAGGAACCGGTGCTGCTCGTGTCGTTTTAAGTACAGGGGATGGGTTTGATACTATCTATAACTTTGATCTTAGTCAAGCTAGATTTGAGCTAGGCTTAGGCTTAGATTTTCAGGACTTAAACTTCTCTGATACTAGCCAAGGAGTTGAAATAGCTAGCAACGGTGACCTTCTAGCAGTTTTAGTTGGAGTTCAGGCTAGTCAAATCGATAATCCTGATTTCTTTCTCTAATTTTTTATTGTTAGCTTCACCTATTTTGTAGTTACTCTTCCTCTATGGGGAAAAACTAAAAATAGACCTTATTCACAAATCTTTTCTGGAAGTTCAATAGTCCGATCCGCTTCCAAATAAATTTTTTCTAGACCCGATGACGGGTCTTTTTTTTGTAATGACTAGTCTGGTGGTTGGATCTATCTTTTTGATGGCTGCAATTCTCCTACAGAGACGCTACGCGGTCACGCGTTTCGGCAAAGCCGTTCGCTTTTAGCGTGGCCTTTGGCCTCCGCTACGCGAACGCAAAGCGTGGCTCTCTCCCAAACCACAGTTTAGGTAACTCTATCATAATGGCAAAACAACGATTCGTTCATCATTCCATCGATTATTGTGAAGCGTTCGCGTAGCGTGTGCGTAGCACAATGGAGGGTCTTGAGCAGCTTGGAAATCAGAGGGAACCGAAGCAGGAAAATTCCTATCCCTATCCGATCACGGAACGAGAGCAAATTCTAATCCGACTGTAAGGAGGACAGAATTAAGAATTAATTCTAAATTCTAAATTCTTAATTCTTAATTCTCCAATGCGAACTAATTAGTAAATCACTGCACCTGGTCCTTCAGAAATACCGGTATTGGGGACTTCTTCGTCTCCAACCCATTCAGAACCATTAAACACATTACACCACATCCATCCACTGTCTTCTCGCCCTTGATGTAACAGGTAAATTTGGTCATTATATACGACTGCTGATGGTCCAGCAGTTATCCCAGTTTTATGTATCTTGTGATCTCCAGCCCACTCATTGCCATCGAAGACATTGCACCACAGCCAACCGTTATCACCTCTGCCCTCGTGAAACACGTATACTTGACCGTTGTAGACTAATGCATCTGGATCATCGGTTAAACCTGTGGCGCGTACCTCTTTATCTCCAGCCCACTCATTGCCATCAAAAACGTTATACCAGAGCCAACCACTATCTCCTCGTCCTTGGTGGAACACATAGAGGAGGTCATTGTATACTACTGCTGATGGACTAGAGGTAATTCCGGTTTTAGGTACCTCTTGATCCCCAGCCCACTCATTGCCATCAAAAACGTTATACCAGAGCCAACCACTATCCCCTCGTCCTTGGTGGAACACATAGAGAAGGTCATTGTATACTACTGCTGATGGGCCAGCAGTGATACCAGTATTACCAATTTCTTTATCTCCAGCCCACTCATTGCCATCAAAAACGTTATACCAGAGCCAACCACTATCTCCTCGTCCTTGGTGGAACACATAGAGAAGGTCATTGTATACTACTGCTGAGGGATCTCCTGTCATCCCAGTTTTAGGAACTTGTTGGTCTCCAACCCATTCATTGCCATCAAAAACGTTATACCAGAGCCAGCCACTATCTCCTCGCCCCTGATGAAATACGTAGATGTTGCTCATTGTTTGTTCCCTAATTTGTTTCTAGTTAATCATACTAGTACAACAATACACCTATAAACATTCTAGAAAGAGCCTGGGGTAAGGCAGGGCATCTCGGAACCTGGATTGACCGTAGCTCAAGCTAATTAACTCTATAGCGAGACAGACTGTACTAGTTGCTCCCGTCCTGTGTTAAAGAAAAAGTAAATAATAGTCTTAAAAAGAATCATCACTAATAAACTCCTAAAAAAGGGGGTGCAGACATTACTACCATCGTGATAGTAATAAAGTTACTTACCCCCTAGAAAATAGGGAGGTTACTAGCAATGGCAAGTAAAAAGAAAACCGGCTTGAGTAAACGTAGTGGTTTTGGAATTAAAAGCTTAATGCCGGAACTTCGCAAGGCAGAAGCTTTGATAATCAAGCAAAAATGGGAAAAAGCCCAGGTAGTTCTAGAGAATTTGAGTGATAACTACCCCCATAATGCAGATGTTCTCTCCCATTTAGTAAATGTCTGTTATGAATTAAAGGATTTACCGGCTTATGAACGTGCTTGCGAAATGCTGGTAAAAGTAGACCCTAAAAATGCAGATGCAGCATATGGCCTGGCGGGAGGTCACTATGCTAACCTGCATCCAATACTTGCCCTAGAAGCCTTTCAAAATGCTGTGAGTCGTTTTCCCAACCATGAAAAGGCGGATGATGCCCGCGAAGCGATCGCAGACTTAGATTCTAAGGTGGATGAACTCTTGGCTGAAATGAATTTAACGCGCTCCAATGGTTGGGAGATTGCGGTATTAAACGAACGCGCTCAAGCTTATTTCATCCAAGGGAAATATAAACAAGCAAAATTGGCCAATGAAGAGTTACTTCGACTACGACCTGATTTTGTGTTTTCTTACAATAACTTGAGCTTGATTAGCTTTACTTTGGGGGATAATGATAAAGCAATCGCCTATTGCCAAAAAGTCCTGGAAATTCAACCAGACAATATCCATGCCCTTGGGAACCTGACTCGCTACCATATTCTCAATGGTGATATGGAACAAGCAGAAAGTACTTGTGAAAGATTGATCAATTCCCAAGCTAAGGGCTGGGACGTGTGGACAAAGAAAGTGGAAGCCCTCTCCTACTTTGGTGACGACCAAGGAATTTTGCAAGTTTTTGAGCAAGCTAAAGCTTCAGGAGAATTCTCAGGAACGTCGTTTAGCGGGTTGTTTTCGCACCTGGTAGCAGTAGCACTAACACGTCAGGGACGTATAGATGAAGCCCGTAAATTATGGTTGAAAACCCCTGAAGGCACCGAAGGGTCAAAATTAGCACAGGCAAACCTGCAAGACTTGAAGAAACCAATTGGTGAACGTCACGCACCTTGGGCATTCCCCTTGACTTGCTGGTTAACACAAAAGACAATAAAAGACCTATCAGCTTTGGCAGATTCCCACTCCAAAAAAAAGGGTCAACAGCTTTTAGCCAAAACCACCGAGGATTATTTTGATTCACATCCCCAGATTACCAATATTATACCCATACTACTGGAAAGAGGAGACCCCCAAGGAAGAGAATTTGCTTTTCGCTTTGCTAGTTTGGCTAAAACTCCGGAAATGCTAGTAGCACTGCGGGACTTTGCCATCAGCCAGCACGGTCCTGATGCCATGCGTTATGAAGCTGCGATAACGGTGTCTGAAGCCAAACTGTTGCCCCAAGAAGGTGTAAAAATTTGGTTTCAAGGTGAATTGCAAGAGGTTAACCTAATCTCCTATGAGCTTCACGACGAGCCCACTGTGGCGAATCATTCCCGTAAAGTCAAAAATCTGGGGGGTAAAGCTATATCGTTGATGGAAAAAGGAGGAGTAGAAAAAGCGGTAGAGGCAGAAAAAATACTGCAAAAAGCTTTGGAAATAGAACCAGACTCACCAGATTTACTCAATAACTTAGCTGGTACCTATCAAATGCAAGGACGCACAGAAGAAGCCTACAACCTTTTGTCAGAACTATCATCAAACTATCCTGATTATCTATTTCCAATTATATCTCTGGCAAGGTTGAAAATCAAAAAAGGAGAAATTCCAGAAGCAGAAGCTTTGCTCAAGCCTCTAATATCTCGCAAGCGCTTTCAGTTTTCGGAGTTTAGTAATTTTTGCACTGCTCAAATTGAATTATTCATGGCGAAAAAAGACAAAGATAGCGCTCGTAAGTGGTTGCAAATGTGGGAGAATTTAGACCCGGAGAACCCTGACTTGCTGCCATGGAAACTTAAGTTAGATGGGAATAATTTGTTGAATAAGTTGAAGTCGATGGTCAGTGGCTGGTAATTTAGTGGTTTGACACTCCCCGCCCTATAAGAGCAATTCGACGACTTAATCAGGTACAAAGCGATCCCCCTAAATCCCCCTTAATAAGGGGGACTTTGAAGTTTATAGTTGTACCTCATAACTGCAAGAAACAATAGTTGTCATCGGGACGTAAAATAATTTTATAGTCCTTTAATGATTTT
>NZ_JAAHHS010000208.1 GCF_010692395.1 Moorena sp. SIO3H5 | reverse complement strand
TGTGTACCACTACCCTATCTCCCTATCTCCCTATCTCCCTATCTCCCTATCTCCCTATCTCCCTATCTCCCTATCTCCCTATCTCCCTATCTCCCTATCTCCCTATCTCCCTATCTCCCTATCTCCCTATCTCCCTATCTCTCTATCTCCCTATCTCCCTATCCAACCCATCTACTATCTTTGAATGCAACTCGGTATAATATCTGTCTTAATATGTTTCTATCTTGAGAACTCTACCGTTGAATCATAATGAAGTGCTATCTTGCTGCTGCCATTCAAATGACTAGTTCCCCTGACCTAGAACAAAACCTAGTTCAGGCAGAAGAACTGATCGACCTAGCCGTGCGTCGTGGTGCTGAGCTGATCAGTTTACCGGAAAACTTTTCTTTTCTTGGTACAGAGGAAGACAAAATTACCCACGCTGATGCGATCGCAGAGCGAAGTGAACAATTCCTCAAAACTATGGCGCAACGGTTCCAGGTCACCATCCTTGGTGGTGGCTTTCCGGTACCAGTGGGTAGTAGTAAAGTCTACAATACTGCCCTACTCATCGGTTCGAGTGGCAATGAACTAGCTCGCTACCATAAAGCTCATCTATTTGATGTTAACCTCCCTGATGGGAATACCTATCGAGAATCAGAGACAGTTAAGGCTGGAACTGAACTACCCAAAGTCTACTCGTCCCCAGAATTCGGCAATTTGGGACTGTCTGTGTGTTATGATGTCAGATTTTCGGAACTCTACCGACACTTATCCCAGAATGGAGCGGATGTATTGTTTGTGCCTGCTGCCTTTACCGCCTACACTGGCAAAGACCATTGGCAAGTTCTGCTCCAAGCTAGAGCCATAGAAAACACCTGCTATGTGATTGCCCCAGCCCAAACTGGTCGTCACTATGCCATGCGCTACACCCATGGTCATGCGATGATAGTGGACCCTTGGGGGGTAATCTTGGCAGATGCTGGAGACACACCAGGAGTTGCGATCGCAGAAATTGACCCAAACCGTCTCCAACAAGTGCGCCAACAGATGCCTTGTCTAGAACACAGAGTCTTTGCTTGATTAGTTCTTAGTTATTAGTTATCAGTCTTAATTAACCTGAGTTCTGGATCAAGTTGATAATGTCGAACTCAGGTAATAACTACAAAATAACTACTAATGACTAGCAACAGCCACAGCAGATTGAGGCCAACGCCCTACGGCTTCACCAATGACCGCCAATTCTTTCACCAACTCATCAAACCGATTCGGTGTCAAGGATTGTGGTCCATCAGACAGGGCTTTAGCGGGGTTGGGGTGAACTTCGATCATCAACGAATCAGTTCCAGCTGCGATCGCCGCTTTTGCCATAGCTGGAACATATTCAGACTTCCCTGTACCGTGACTGGGGTCAATCATAATCGGCAAGTGAGTTAGGAGTCGTAAGACTGGCAGTACTGAAAGATCTAGGGTATTCCGGCTGTATTTACGGTCAAAAGTCCGAATTCCCCGTTCACAAAGAATCACATTAGAATTGCCCGCTGCTAGGATATATTCAGCAGCCATCAACCACTCATCAATAGTTGCTGACATGCCCCGCTTCAGGAGTACTGGCTTATCTTGAGCCCCGACTTTTTTCAGTAGGGCGAAGTTCTGCATATTACGGGCACCAACTTGCAGAACATCTGCTACCGTACCAATTTTATCCACATCAGCCGTGTCCATCACTTCAGTAATGATGCCCAACCCAGTTTCTTCCCGTGCCTTGGCTAGCAAATCCAAAGCACTTTCCCCATGACCCTGGAAGGAATAGGGGGATGTCCGGGGTTTGTAGGCACCTCCCCGCAAGAACTTTGCTCCTGATGCCTTAACCCTGCGTGCTGTTTCGACGATCATCTCCTCGTTTTCTACGGAGCACGGACCCGCAACAATCACCAAGGGATGGTGTTCACCGAAGACCACTGGCCCATTGGGCGTTGGCACTAGCACCTCACTGGCTTCCCCATGACGATACTCACGGCTAGCTCGTTTAAACGGTTGCTCTACCCGCAGTACCTGTTCTATCCACGGACTAATTTCCTGAATTTGTAGGGGGTCTAAAGAAGCGGTGTCACCGACTAGACCCAACACCACTTTATGCTTACCAACAATTTTTTCTGGAGTCAGCCCCCATTGACTCAGTTCCTGGCTAAGGCGAGTAACCTCGACTTCTGGAGAGCCTACCTTCATGACTACTATCATAAAAAAAATCCTCGTGAGTTTATAAACCCCGCGTCTAATGACCGGGGATGAAAAACGAGCCGACTAAGAGCCGATTAATTGGTTGTACATGTAAACAAAGATAATTCTAAGGCTGAAACCCAAGATTTCCCTTAGAGTGTGTCATACAACTAGATTCTTAACAGCTTAGGGACTTTAGCCCCAGTCTGGGAATGTGGGTGGTAGATGGTCGAGTTACTCCCTTTTACTCCCTTTGCTGTTGACAGAGTGCTTTATTATTCTATAAAACACTTTATGGCTCTATATATGCCTTTTTGACTTATATTTATATTTCAATAGTCGCGATATCTGCTTGAACCAAAATTTTGAGCAAATTACCCTTGTATAATATTGGATTGAGGCGGAATAACGGAAAAAATATAACTAATCAATATAACAATATGTTAATTAACATAACAAGTTTTTTGCCCAGGTTAGTTAGGAAGCGAAAAAGTGCTTCCTACCTGGTAACCTTATCCCCAAACTGAGACCATAGGATCCTCAAAGGATTAAGTCTTTGTCTTAGCAGCACGCCATGCTGATGTCAATCTGCCTAGGTTAGTGGTGAACTCTTGCCAACCAAAAAAGGTTCCTGGTATATCTTCCTCCCACGAAGCAGAAAGAACACCATAGCTCAACCCCAACACACCTAGACCAAAGCATCCCATACTCACCAGAATCACTGCCACATGGGGTAACTCTACCCCAACCTGTGTGATCAATAAATAGCTCACCACAAATGTAGCTATCCCTAAGAAACTAGGAATACCACACATTAGACCCATCCGACGCACCATCCGTTTACTGACCACATCGGGGATTGTCATTGAGTCATTTGAGGCAGCCGTTGGCTTATTTTGCTTCTTATTTTGCTTCTTATCTTGCTTCTTATCTTGCTTGACAGTAGTTTTACTGGGTTTTTCTTTAGGAGTAGTTTGGGGATTTGTAGATGAATTTTGGGCTTTAGGGTTCTTTTTGCGCTTTTGACGTGGTTCAAAAGGCAATCGATCCCGTGACGGTTCAGTAGACATACACTCTTTTACACTAGGGTCTGTTAAACTAGGGTCTATCCCCGAATACCTAAGCGCTCAATCAAGTTTTTATACCGTTGTTGATCGTCTTGACGAATATAGCTAAGTAAGCGCTTGCGGCGACCGATCATCTTTAACAATCCCCGTCTCGACGAGTAATCTTTTTTGTGGCTTTGTAGATGGAGACTCAATGTATTGATACGCTCAGTCAGGATAGCCACTTGCACCTCTGCCGAACCGGTGTCAGTTTCATGAACCTGGTAGCCATTAATAATTTCAGTTTTACGTTCTTGAGTTAGACTCATGGATAAATTTTAATTAGTATAAGTCAACAGCTTTCTATTCTATCACCATCAAGACGGGATTGAATTCCCCGAGGCTGGGGGATTCTGATGCTTAGCTGAGCGCCGCCTATCTAACCACTGTTGTAGGATAATAGCAGCAGCGTGACGGTCAATGAGTCCTTTATTGTGGGTAAGCGATCGCTTACTCGCCTTAAGTCGCGATTCAGCCTCCCAAGAGGTAAGGCGTTCATCGATATACTCTAACGGCAGCTGGAGTGCTGCTGCTAATCGCCTCGCCAATTTTTGCACCTTTTGTGCCTGGAAACCCAGAGTCCCATTCATCGAATAAGGCAAACCTACCACTAGTACCTGCACTTCTCTGGTTTCAACTAACTCTCGCAGTTGGTCAACATCCCTTTGAAAGGAGGTACGCTCAATGGTAGTTAAACCAGTAGCAATCAAACCCGTCCCATCACAACCCGCCACACCAATACGTTTGCTTCCCAAATCCAATCCCAGTGCTGAAATTCTTTCCATAGCTTAAGCTCCTATCCTAATCAATTTACAGTCAAAGAGCTAATTTGGGAAATGGCATATTAGGTATGAAGGTTCCTTACATTAGCTATAACCCAACTTTGGGATATCTAACTACTTCTGTGGTGAAGATTTAACCGACACCTTCTCCTCTTGAGAGACTACACTCTTAGACTGGGAAACCCCAATAGAGACCTTTTTCCCCTTAGCACGGTGTTTCTTCGATGGGGATTGTGACCAGGATATGCGGCTGGGGATTGGGGTTCTGGCTGGCTGTAGCCCCTGAAGCACATCCGATAACTCAAAAGTAACAGACTTGGTTTCCCGCAACTTATGCCAGACAGAACGGGACATCAGCAAAGTATGCTCAATCCGTTCTGCTCCCAGCTGAGCTAGATACTCTTCCTGCTCAGCTTGATAGTCAGCCGTTGCCAGATGTAGGGATTGGGAAGGCAGTTTTTGGGCAATTCGTGCTATTTGAGACAGTAACTCTGGATATAGGTAATTGTAGGCTGGATGAACTGTTAACTCAGCTGAGTTGGTACGGTTACCATCACGGCACAGTCGCAGCCGAAAATAGCCAACGGCGACTTTACGCTGTGGTTCAAATACATAGGCACTGATCACTTCAGTATGATTTAGCCACTGCCACAGTGAATCAATGATTTTCCGTGACATACTGGTTTGAAAATCCTGGATATGGCGGTCAAAAACCTTACGCACTATTGGTGGCATTGATGCCGTATCCAGTTGATATAGCAACTGAGCATCTGCGTTACTGACAGGCAAAAGGTTCGGCAAATCTGGTTCACGAACCGCCAATTTTTCCAGCAGTGTTGGCTCAATCACCCAGTAGGTCATCTGAGCTAGGGGTTGGAATCCGTTTTGCCGATACAGAGCCAGTGAACTTTTATGATTGATATTGACTTCCAATAACCAAGTTCGCGCTTGCCAAATTTTTTCAAAGCAATGGCGCAACAGAGCCGATCCAATGTCTCTAGTTGCCAGGGTGTTACTCACTATAGGAGTGTTGGCATCAACTAACACCTGCTCCACCCGCCAAGTACTACGGGTGTGATTAAATGGGGAAATTTTGATCAGTCCGCGCAGCTTTTGGAGTTCCTCAGCCACATAGATACAAAAGCTGTACTGATAGGGGTTGGGAAACCAACTCAAAAACTTCAGCAACCAATACCAGCCTCTAACGTGTTTAAGTGGCTGTGGGACAACGGATGGGCAGATCTTACTCTGGCCATCTGTTGTCTGTTGCACTAGCTTCTCTATTGCTGCCAAATCATGGTATTGAAATGGGCGGATCAAGTTCTTCGGGTTTTCCGAGACAGGTGAAGTCATTTTGGTTACGGATGCCATGAAGCTGCTCGCTCTGTTTGACCCATGTTCTTGCGCTGTAACCTACATTTGCAAGACTAGGGTTACTGCCAATATATTAGCTATTTTCCCATCATCCCAGTTGTGACAAGACATATAAGTAATATCAAGTTGTTTTCATGGGGTTTAATGCACCAGTGGGACTGTTGAGTGTTGAGTGTTAATCCTTAACAGTCAGTCAAGGGTAAACACTCAACATAGTCTCAACATAGGTAAGCAATGCGCGCGTGTCGCGTATCAGCCAACAGCCTGTGGCCAACCTACTTGAGGTGCGAATAGCTTTTGAATCAAATAACTTGACCGCTGACCGCTGACTGCTTACCAACATAGTCTCAAGGTAGTATACTTAGCCCCTATCTAGGTATTGTAAGGCTTAGTCTTCATCCATTATATTCCCTTTGTCTACCCGTTCTAACTGCCACAGAATTTGATTACCTTCACGCCTGACCCTGGACACAACCCAGTTGCGCCAAGACCAGTGGTTACCCCGACTAGTGACAGCGCTGGCGTTGACATCCATTAAATCCGCCAGTTCAGAACTACTAATCAGGTAGCCTTGGCTGGCAATTTCATCCGCGATGTGTAGAGTTTCTACCAGATTACGCAGTTGAGCAACTCTCACCTCACGGGGTAATTCGTCAGTTGTACTAACAGAAGAAGAAATAGCTGATTCCATAATTAAAACAAAAGATATATATCGATGAGGTAGAAATGCTCGATTATATAGTTTACGTAAACTAACCCATCAGTAGTATGGGAGTCTGATATCCCTGTTACTATCTTTGGTGAAAGATTACCACCGAAGATAAAGGTTCAACAAACCCCTCTCTCCAGCAATCCCTAACAAGACCCCCATCTGTCTTGCCTAAAATTAAAACACTATTAGTAAAACACTACTAGACCAATCCGGTAAGCCCCCCACAGCACAAAGTCGTGAGCTACGAACCCCTACATCACAAATATCGTCCCCAGAAATTTGCGGATTTAGTGGGGCAAGATGCGATCGCAAAAACCCTAACCAATGCCATCGAGAGTGAGCGCATTGCCCCTGCCTATTTGTTTACTGGCCCTAGAGGTACGGGCAAAACCTCTTCGGCACGGATTTTAGCTAAGTCTCTCAACTGTCTCAATACTGATTTGCCAACTCCATTTCCTTGTGGGGAATGTCACGTCTGCCGTGAGATCGCTGGTGGTTTATCCTTGGACGTGACTGAGATGGACGCAGCTAGTCATACCGGTGTAGATCATATCAGGGAAATCATTGAACGGGCTCAATTTGCCCCACTCCAGTGCCGCTACAAAGTGTATGTGATCGATGAATGCCATATGCTTAGTACCGCAGCCTTCAACTCCCTTCTAAAAACCCTGGAAGAACCGCCGGAGCGGGTAGTCTTTATCTTGGCTACCACAGACCCTCAACGGGTATTACCCACCATTATTTCCCGCTGCCAACGCTTTGATTTTCGCCGCATTCCCCTAGAGGCAATGGTGTCTCATCTAAAGGATATTGCAGTTAAGGAAAATATAACTATTACACCAGATGCCTTAACCTTAGTGGCACAAGGGGCTCAAGGGGGGCTCCGGGATGCAGAAAGTTTGCTAGATCAACTGAGTTTGTTAGATGAACAGGTCACGGTAGAGCGGGTTTGGGATTTAGTGGGGGCAGTACCTGAACAAGACTTGCTGGCATTGCTAAACGCGATCGCATCTTCTGAACCAGTAGCAGTACTAGAACAGTGTGGCTATCTGATCGATAGAGGTCGAGAACCCCTAGTTATCCTACAAAATCTTACTAGTTTCTACCGAGATTTGTTGATTGCTAAAACTGCTCCTACTCGTCATAATTTATCAGCCATCACCCTGCCCACCTGGCAGAAGCTGTGTGAGTTAGCTACACAGCTGGATGTGGAGAGTATTTTACGTAGTCAACAGCATCTAAAAGACAGTGAAGTTCAGATCAAAAATACTACCCAGCCCCGTCTCTGGTTAGAAGTCACCCTAATGGGTTTATTGCCAGCGGCTCTTGCCTCTCAATCCCTAGAAACCTCACAGTTATTCCCTAAAAATCCATCGGTCAAACCCTCAGCACCTGCGGTTAAACCTAGGCACCAGCCTAACCTACCACCAGTTGCGAGACATCAGCCCAGAAAAGAGCCATACCATCAACCAACCTCTTTACCAGATCAGACTACTGCTACACCAGAGCATCAAAGTCAACCAGCTCAGAAGCCCAAGACTAAGCAGCAAACTGACAAGCCTAAACCTTCAGAAAGGTTAGGGTTTCAATCACACCCGGACACCTCTACCAATGGCATACCCAAAACCCCTGATTTAGTGACAACCTCAACACCGAATCAGGGTGTTGACCATAGCGCTAGGGTTGAGCGAGATAGCGAGGTTAGCAACCAGCCCTACGAAATCGAGCAGGTTTGGCAACAGGTCATTCATAATATTGAACTGGATGGCTCTAGAGAAATACTGCGTAGCAACGGCTGTTTATTAGCTTTCAATGGCCGAGAGGCATCTATTGGCATCAAAAAGAAGGGTGTACAAAAGCTCATACAAGGAATGTTGCCCCAAATTCAAAAGGCATTTGCCAAAGTTCATCCAGGTCATGTGAAAGTTAATTTTCAACTAGTAGGAGCACTCCCCACCCAGACCGCTCCTCAATCAAGAGTGACCCTACCAGCAGTACCAACTCAGAAATTACCTGCACCAATTACTACCCCAGAAGCACCACAGGAATCTTCAAACAGCAAAAGGGATTCAAAGGATGATTCAACCGAGGCCAAACTAGTTGTGCCACCTAGCACCAGTGACTCTTCAAAGCCAGCGGTAAACCCATCCCCCCAACCATCCCAGCCAGAAAACCTTGCCCCTCCTAGCAATTCTGAAACATCTGAAGCAGCGGAGACTGTATTATCGAGCCCAGCATTATCCAGCCCAGCATTATCCAGCCCAGCATTATCGAGTCCAGCATTATCTAGGCCAGCCTATGATTTCCCTGACTTAGACTGGGATGCTGATAAAATAGAGCAAGCTTTAGGAAAAATTAAAGATTGTTTTGGCGGAGAAATTATTGATTTAAATGATGAGCTGAGTAATAATGAACTCATGGCCAAAGAGCCATTAGTAGAGTCGTTTGTCAAGGATAATCAGGGTACCTTTGACCAAAAGCAACCCGAATCATCAGTAGCCGAAAATCAATCTGATCCAAGACCGTTTTCTAGAAAGATTCAGAATAAGCCCCAACAGTTAAAATATGATGAAGATGGTGAACTATCTTTTTAGACTTATTAAAAATTTGTAAATTGGGCTAGGAAAGGGAGCAGGGAGCAGGGAGCAGGGAGTAGGGAATATGGCATCAAAAATTATCACAAATAATTTGGTAATTTTAATTCCTAGGCTCATAGGCGAGGCAAAATTTCTGGTAATAGCTGGCCTGGAACTTTAGAAAGGGCAAAACTTTGTCCCGCAGGACCATTTTCCTGAGAGAATGCCCGAATGGTGTGGATCAGGTAGTTCAGAGAAATTTGGTAGGTTTCGGGTTGATCAACTGTACCCATAGAAGCTTGCACATGTTGGTGTAGGGCAGCTTCTAAATGAGTTAACTTAGACCCTTTGCTTAACGAAAATTGTGGCTGTGTGGCTAGCTGGAAATTCACTAGCCCCAAGTTGTTGTAGGTAGCTATAATATCAAAGTTAACTGGTACAGGTGATCTGTTCTGGTTAGAGACTTGGTCAGAGGGGTGTGGTTGATGTCCTGCGATCGCAAGAGCATTTTCATAAGCCCTTATACATTGCTTAAGGTATTCTACTTTTGCCCCATATTCCTCCTTTAACTGGTCAGCTAAGTGCCAGTAGGCGGTACCTAGGTTATTCTGGGTTGCAGCACAGCCAGCTGGGTCAACCTCCGGTTTCCGGTATTTGAGAGCATCTTGATAGGCAAATATCGCTAGCTTCAACCAGACTGTTGGTTGTTCGTGCTGGGCAATACTCCAGTAAGTCGTACCCAGGTTATTTTGAATCATTGCCCAATTATGAGGATTGGCTGTGGTGTCATGATGAGAGATGGCTTCTTGGTAGGCTGCGATCGCTTTTTTTAAATTAGGCACTGGTGATTGATATTGCGCTAGATTCCAGTAAGCGGTTCCTAAATTATTTTGGGTTGAAGCATATTTAACCAAGTCATGGTCAGCACCGCCATAGCGCAAAGCTTCTTCATAGGCGCGAATAGAATTTTCCAGATTTTTAGCTAAATCTTGGTACTGGGCTAACTCTCCATAAGCTGTTCCCAAATTATTCTGTATCATGCTAAAAATTTCCGGAGATTGTTCCGCTAAAAAGTCAGTTACTGCTACTTGATAGCACTTAATGGCTTGCTCCAAATAAGAGACCATCAGGTTGTCATTGTTCGGACAACGAGATAGCATCCAGTAGAAATTTCCTACATCATTGAGGATAGCGGATTCTTCGATAGGTGTGAATTTTGACCATTGCAGCGCCTGCTCATAAGCCTGGATTGCGATCACTAAGTTTTCCTCAGAGGCATCTCCTTGTTCAATCAGATAGCGATAATGATTGCCCAATTCAAGATAGGTTTGGCCTGTAGATGGTTTTTGAGTTCCAGGTTGCAAGTTATTTGGTTCAGAGTTATCTTGTGGTGTTTCAGTTTCAGTTGTCGGTGGCAGGTTATTTAGTTGTAAGTTATCTTGTGGTGTTTCACTGTGATTTTCAAGTCGCACATTCTTTGATTGAAAGTTATCGTTTGAAGCTTCAACATTAAAACTTTTAACTGTCAACATATCCTCTTGCCGTGACAGTGTCTCCACATCTTCCTGACCAGGATCGATTACTGTTGTTGAAGGGGGTAATGTGTAAGAATCCTGTGCTGTATCAGCCACCCTTTGAGATAGGGGTGTTGGTTCTCCTTCAAACTCAAAGAAACCAGTGTGCTGTTGCCAAAATTCTGGTACCGACTGCTGAATGGAATAAAACCAAGGTCGTGGCAACCACAGCAAGAAAGTCAGTTCCCAGTAGCTGAGATTATTCCCAATTGACTGTAAATGCCTGAGAAACAATCGTTGCAGTGCTGCAGGTTGCCGTGTTAAGTTTTCTATACCCAGAATCTGAAATCCCGGTATACTTTCAGAAGTGTAAGATTCCTCATGGTCGGTTAACCATTGACTAATCTGAGCTAAGGGATTGGGTTCGCTCAGATTTAAATTCAGGCTGACCAACTTTGGGTAACCTTGGTGGTTCCTTGACCCGTTTGCTGCACATAAGCCTAACTCCCGGTATAGTTGATCTGCTAGCTGATTGCGCAGATTCAGGTCATCACACACTGCCAAAAAAAGCTGGCGGCGCAGACCAATACTCAAAGCGAGTTTCAAACGTTGATAGGTTTGCCGATTCCAACTGGAAATTTCTTGATTTGAGGCAATGTCCGTTACTATCATGCTGGCATAGGTGTCAGAGCAAAGGGATTCCATATCAACCTTTTCCTGGTTTTGTTGCCTAAGTCAGGATTTAACTTGAATATTCTGTGATCGTGGCTTAATTTATCAGTACTTAGCACTCAGGACGATTTTAAGGGAAGTATTCTTTAAGTATCATTACAAAATAAATTACCTCCTCCTATTTTTGGTAATGCTTACAAAATCAGGTTTTTGATTTTGTAAAATCGGTAATTGTTTTTGTGTGATTACTTACAAATGAATTAGGATTACTATATCCGTATTTATAACGATTGTTGAAAAATAATACTCTATAAAAATCAGTAATTTTAACCATAGCTATTACCATAATTTTAGTCAACAATAGATTAAAGTATATCGCTGTTTACTAAATTATCGTAAGTTTATGCCCTACGCGCACCTTACGCGAACAGCAATCAGCGGTCAGCGGTCAGCGGTCAGCCGTTGGCATCTCAAGTAGCACCTCAAGTACCCCATAAGCTAAACGCTTACTTTTCTATTAATTAGGTACACATATTTTTACCGATTCCCGATTCCCAATTCCCAATTCCCGATTCCCGATTCCCAATTCTAGATTCTAAATTCTCAATTCTAAATTCCCGATTCCCGATTCCCGATTCCCGATTCCCGATTCCCGATTCCCGATTCCCGATTCCCGATTCCCGATTCCCGATTCTCTAGAAATGATTAAACTCAATCAACATTTAATATCCTATTTAGGTAGTTGCGCCTTATCTGCACTGGTGCTATTTCCAGGATTAGCTAAAGCTCAGGTTCAAGTTTCTCCTTTAGTTATTGAAGAAGAAGCAGAACGAGGTCAAGCTAGAGGTATCATCAACGTCACCAATCGCAGTAATAAGGCATTTCGAGCCCGTGTCTATGCGACACCTTTCACCTACGATGAAAATGGGTTTGAAGCATTGGAATCTAGCTCTAATGATTTAACCCCTTATCTACAATTCTCCCCTCGTGAGTTGGTAGTAGAACCAGGAGTAACTCGCCGCATCCGAATGATTTCCCGCTTTCCTCCCAGTATGGATAAAGGGGAATATCGGGCGGTGATTTTCACAGAAAATCTCGAACATTCCGAGAATAACCGTGGTGGTGTCAGTATGGGCATAGTACCTCGCGTTGGTGTCACTGTCTATGTACGTCATGGAGATATTTCTCCCAAGTTGACGGTAGAGGAAGCGAGCTTTGATCACAAGAGTAAGCAGATTCTCTTACAGGTTAGCAACAGTGGCAATGCCACTGCACGTCCCAAGGTGGAGTGGACTCTGAAACAGGGAAGCACTACGGTCACCACTGGCAAACAAAACGAATGGACAGTTATTGCTGGGGGAGAACGGAATATTTCTATCAGATATCCTAGTGATGCCAAGGAATTGACAGCTGGACAATACCAATTGACTGGAACCTTCCTTTGGGGCGAAGAAGAGAATTCACAAACCCTGCCTTTTAGTATTAATCTGACTGTTCCCAGCAGCACCACTGCTCAAAGTAGGTAAATTCAGAGTAGGTCAATCAGCAGACCTTTGAGAAAAGTTCAAAACTACTCTCTAAAATCCTGTGCAAGCTTACCTGTTTAATGTTTCTTTTGAAAACTAATTAGGAGAAACAGTAATCTTAAACTTATAGAGATATTCACCAGCAACCAGTGGTCTCAAAGATTCAATAGACAAAGAAGCCACAAGATCGTAGTTAACAGACTCATTAGTTTCTACTGTGGATTGGTCTCGATTATCAACTACTTGACCATTTTTGGAGAGTATCTCAATAATTTCGGTATCTGGACTGCCACCCACAGGACGACCTAAGATGCCATACTCTATCTGAGTTGCTTGCTCTAAAAGTTTCCGAGACCGCTCATTCAAGGGAATCAATTCCCCAATACTGACGGTGACGTTAGAATTAAATATTAGGTTACTTCTAGCGGGTTGCTCAACCCTGGAGGTCAATCGATTCTCAGAAATTTCTAGACTTCCGATTTCTACGTTAACAAATGAACCGACTCCCTCCACGGTTCCAAAAAACATAAACTCCTGGTCAGATGTCGCTAACTGGGCACCAGCACCTATAGTACTAGCGGCTATGGCCAAGGCAGTTATCGTAGTAATTACTAGGAATTTTATCAGTTTTTTTGACATGGTAATTTCCTGGGATAACGTTACGGTTTTATATCCGTATTATTCCCCTATTACCATCCGGATTATTCCCAAAGATATAGCGCTACGCGCCAGGCAATAGGCAATAGGCAATAGGCAATAGTGAATAAAAAAGCTTAGTAATCAAGGGATTGAGCGATTTTAATTTTTATTAATTTGTCCTAACCATAGTGCGTAGTGCTATATAGAAAATTTATATAAATATTACTTTTTATTAATTACTAGTTATTAGTGCCTAATGGCTCACATATAGCGCTACGCGCAAGTCAGAAGTTAGAAGTCAGAAGTCAAAAGTAAGCTAGACTCACGTTTGCTGAGTTTAGGAATGAGGTACACAATATTTTGTCCCTCTTGCCTCTTGCCTCTTGCCTCTTGCCTTCCCCTCCTGGGAGGGGTTAGGGGTGGGTTCCTCTTGCCTCTTGCCTCTTGCCTCTTGCCTTCCCCTCCTGGGAGGGGTTAGGGGTGGGTTCA
>NZ_JAAHHS010000207.1 GCF_010692395.1 Moorena sp. SIO3H5 | reverse complement strand
CATCAACTCATCCCAAAAGTGCAGGAAGTAACCCAACAGGATGTACTAGCCTTTTTTCCCCTCACTGTTGGTGCCGGAGGGATTAGTTGGAGTGAAACTGCTGGCATCAGTGCTAGCACATTCTCTGCCTATGTGTTCCTGCAATGGTGGGCATGGCGTCGCAGTGATGGCGGTGGTGAATTTGTCCAGCGCCTGGCCGCATCGAAAAATGAAGCAGATGCCGAGAAAGCGGCTTGGCTATTCAATATCTTTCACTATGTAATCCGGACCTGGCCCTGGATATTAGTTGCCCTCGCCGCAATGGTAATCTATCCAGATTTGGCAGACCGGGAATTGGGGTATCCCAAACTGATGCTAGATTTTCTGCCACGAGGGATGCTGGGGATAGTGGTAACCTCCCTGCTCGCCGCATTTATGAGTACTGTGTCTACCTCCATTAACTGGGGAGCGTCTTATCTTACTAATGACCTCTATTTGCGCTTTGTTCATCCCCAAGCCAGAGAATCGGAACTCGTCTTTGTGGGGCGGATCGCATCAGTGTTGGTCACGGTTTTAGGAGCCATTGCCGCCTTCTTTGCCACAGACGTTGCCACGGTGTTCCGATTAGTAATTGCCATTGGTACGGGACCGGGATTAGTGTTAATGTTACGTTGGTTCTGGTGGCGGATTAATGCTGCTGCGGAACTAACCGCCATGGTTGCTGGTTTTGTAGTCGGGTTTGGTACCAGTGTCGTGCCAGTTATTCAGATTCCTGACTTTGGTTGGCGTCTGCTGGTAACAGCTGGAATTACTGGTGTTTTGTGGGTAGTGGTAATGTTACTCACGCCACCAGAATCTGATACCACCTTAGATGAATTTTATCGACGGGTGCGTCCAGCCGGGCCTGGCTGGAAACGTCAGCAGCTTCGTACCGGTTTAGCCCCAATCCAGGATTTGGAACACGATCTAAAACGGGTGCTGGCATCAATATTGCTAATGTTTGGAGCAATGTTAGCCATTGGAGGATTTTTGTTGCTAAAGCCCTTGATCGGTTGGGTGTCTCTGGTAATAGCCGTTCTAGGATGGGTGTGGCTGCGTCAGATTAAAGGGAATAGGGAATAGGGAGTAGGGAGTAGGGAGTAGGGAGTAGGGAGTAGGGAATCGGGAATCGGGAATCGGGAATCGGGAATCGGGGAAGAGAGGGGAGTGTGGGGAGAGGGGGAGTGTGGGAAGTGTGGGGAGTGTGGGGAGACGGAATTATCAATATTATGTTTCTTATGTTTACCTGATCAATTGGAAAGAAGGATTACAGTTTTTGACCTTACCAAAAATTCTTGTAGAATTGATTAGGTCTTGCCTATTCCCTATTCCCTACTCCCTACTCCCTACTCCCTATTCCCTGTTCCCTGTTCCCTTAAAAAAAACCATAGTTTGGCATCTAATTTTAAAACTATGTTAAAGATTGTAAATCTCCAAAACCCGTTGGTAATCGTCCTGGTTATTCTAATTTTAGTAATCGGGGTGGTATTTTTTATCTACTCTCAAGCCCAGAAAAAAATGACCGAACCGAAACCATCTAACTACGAACTTTATCGTAACGAGGATATCAATCAACCTAGCTATTATCCCATCAATCAGACCCTATCATCAAGTCTTTATCAACCCGTTAGTGAGTGGATAGGACGACTGATCGAGCCGCCAAAGGATGAACGAACAACTGATGATTCTGTACTGTTTGAAGTCTACCATGCTGCTGCTGAGTATCAGCATTTGGTGGGACAAATTGTGACTTTAGCATGGAGTAAAGATGCTCCAGAGATCCAAGACTATGTGAAGCGAGTTACCACAGATATTAATTTTAATCAAACCACTGAAGATAGCATGACAGGGGGCGCTATCCATCCGTTTCGATTAAATCATCTAAATCGGGTAGGTCCCCTGGAATCTTTGGCTGGAGCCAGACCTGACGATAATGTGATTGTCATGGTAAACAATCCAGTTGTGACTGAGTCAGAAACAAGGACGTCTTTGACTATTGCCGAAGAGCCAGTGCAAATTACGGGTCGCTTCTATGGCTTGGTTACTATTATTAAACGGGAGGCTCTTGACAGCGATCGCTTTGAAGTATCTCACTTTAATAAAGACTCAAAACAATTTGATGGACCTCAAGAAATTATTCGTATTCCTCAAGTGGTGGCTGACCGGTATGGCATCCCTAGATCGACGAATTCCCAGATTGAAGACTCTCCTCTAAATAGCGCTGGTTGGTATATTTATGGTGCTCAGGATCCTGACGGCATTTTTGTTACCCAAGGGATTGAACCTAGGGCTTTGATGATGCTAGAGCCAGATCAAGTAATTTTGGGAGTTGAGGAAGGGGTAACCTACATAAAGGAAAAAAATTGGGAAAATACCGAACAGCAAAAAGGTACTGCCAAGACAGTTCTGCTGGATCCTTTAGCTGAACAACCAGACGCGGCGATATCCCGTTGGCAGGAGGGAGACCGGGGAATTGTGATCCATCTTTATGGGGGAATTGGTGGTAATAAAAAAGATGAACGTGCCCTTTTTAATATGCTAAGCGGTCACTTTGCCTATGGTATTGCTCATGTAGTGCGTGACCCATTAAGCGATGAATTACGCTTTGATATAGAGTACGATCAAGTTTATGCTAGTAACCCCGATGGCATTGTTTCAGGGTCAATCAAATGGCCGAACTATATGGGAAATTTGCAGCGGGGTTGGTTAGGCAATCGACCTGTTTCTGATGTGATTGTTAAATTGGATGCAGTCACCCAAGACTACGAGTTTGGTGATATTAAACTATCACCCTTGGACGAATTGAAGCATCAGTTACAAGTAATGATGGCTCGCTACCGCACGGGGGATGGTGACGGTGCAGCATTGGTTTCACCAGCAGAGTCCTGTGTGCAAGACTCCAATCAAGCGCTTTATGTAGCAATCCAACAGATAGAAGATGAAGTGAATGCCAATCCTGACATTCAAGAGTGGTTGAAAAGTCATCGAGATCATGCCCAAACTCAGCGATTTCAACAATTATCCGAATTGGGACAAGCACTAGAAAAACAGCTGACTCCCCTAGGAATTGTTCGTAGTGACTGGAAGGAACATGCTGAAACCTTGGTGGGAGTTGCCACTAGTGACAATCCCATTATCCCGATCCTCAGAGGACTTGCTAGCTGGCGGACTGTACTACCGCGACGTGGTCATGACGAAATCGCTAGTCTTTTGTTAAAGCATGGCGCTAAACTTTGGGTTATCCGCACTAATCAAGTGGGAGGATTTGATCCTGATATTATCCCCTATGCTCCGACTACGCTATTTTAAATTCTTAATTCGACCTTGACCTTGCTATAGTGGTCAAGCGTCTTAGCAAAGGTTGCAGGATATCTGGAACTGCTGTATCACCAATTTCCACAGTTTTTTTCCGTCCAGCAACTTCTACGGTCAGTTTGTACTTAAACTGATCGGCACCCGGTGTTGATGACATCAGCTGGGCTGGTAGCTCAAAGAAACTATTAGTATTAATCATAGCTTCCACCTGATTAGCTTCTTCTGGCGATAGGGATTCAGTATCAACCTCAGTTGCCATATTCATGCCCATAAAACCGCCACTACGCTCAAAGTATATTTTCATAACACCCCCATAGTCTTTACTTCTTAGATCTTGCACCATAGTGACAGGACTTACGCACAGAATCCATGGGTAGGGTGGGCAAAACCTTGCCCACCCTACAGGTAGCTTTTTATTAAAGAAATTCCCCTCCTGGGAGGGGTTAGGGGTGGGTTCCTATCTCCCTATCTCCCTACCCGTGAAATTTTAGTCCGACGCCAGAAACAGCCCTACTCCTTAAGGGGCGGGGATGAAGAAAGACCTGATAAAGTCTGGCGCACCTGCGCCGCATCCTGGGGCTTCAGGGGGTTGAGGTTTCGGAGCCTCTTCAATAATCTCAATACCTACCTCTTTCCAACCTTTACGGACAGCTTTTTGTTCGAGGCTGCCAACACCAAATCGGTCACCTGCCACCTTGTATGTCTCTCTGGCAGCATCATTAAAATCTGAGGTGGTACCCAGCTTATCCCTCAAAGTCAGATACCAGATCCAACCGGCCTTGTCCCAAGCGTATCCACCAATATCCAGAGCAGCAATGTAGAAGGCTCGGTTGGGGATACCAGAATTGATATGAACCCCACCATTATCTTGAGAACCGGTGTAGATGTCTCTCATATGACCTGGTTGAGAGTCTCTACCTAGCCTGGGGTCGTTATAAGCAGTCCCTGGTTCTTTCATGGAGCGAATGCCTTTAGCATTGACATTCTCAGTAAACAGACCAGCTCCAATCACCCAATCCGATTCACTAGCAGTTTGGTTCAGTGTCCGTTGCTTAACTAGGATGCCGAACACATCAGCAAAGTGTTCGTTGAGAGCACCTGGTTGATCCCGATAGACCAGTCCCGCTTCATATTGGACCACCCCATGGGTAAGCTCATGGCCAATAATATCGATGGCGATAGTAAAGCGATTGAAGAGTCTTTCCTCTTCTGGCAAATCTTCATCCCCATCCCCATAGGTCATCTGTTTACCATTCCAGAAGGCGTTGTCAAAACCGCTCCCATAATGAACCGTTGAGGTCAACACCATCCCGCGATCATCAATCGAGTTCCGCTCGTATACGTCACGATATAAATCAAAGGTGGCTCCAGAACCATCGTAGGCTTCATCCACTGCTGTGTCACCTGTAGCCGGGTCTCCTTCTCCCCGGACTTCACGGCCAGGTAAACGAGTTTGGTAGTCTGCATGGCAGATCACCCGTTGTTTGGCTGCTCCTGGTTCTCGGGCACTGGGTCGTGTGGAGAAGTCAGCTAATTCCTGGCGCACCCCACGGAACTGACCAGATTCCACTAGGGCGTTCAATGCTCGTTCTCGCTGTATAGGGCTTCCCTGTTCTGAAAGTTGCCGCAGCATATACGCCGGAAGTATACAGTACAGAGGGTTGCGCTGGTTATGGTGGTGGT
Source organism: Moorena sp. SIO3H5 (assembly GCF_010692395.1). Taxonomy (GTDB): domain Bacteria; phylum Cyanobacteriota; class Cyanobacteriia; order Cyanobacteriales; family Coleofasciculaceae; genus Moorena. The sequence continues at coordinate 8,592 of NZ_JAAHHS010000207.1, read as the reverse complement.
GATGGTGGTGATGGTGGTGATGGTGGTGATGGTGGTGATGGTGGTGATGGTGGTGATGGTTTATCTTGGTAGGCATAGTATTATTTAAGTCTTTTTGCTATGACTATAATCGCCCTTGCTAGCGCAGGTTTTATTGCCAAGTTTTTTTGCCAGAAGCAACACCTTGGAAGCTTTGCCAGCCACTTTTAATGATAGCGAAGGAAACTCAAAACAGTTTCTGATTTATAGCATTGCTTATGGGTAGGATGATTGAGTCTGTTTTATCTTGCTTTACTTCTAGTCTCTTCACCCTGTTTCAGAGTTTCATCAATCATCCATCCAAATCAGCAACCCCTTTATCTGTCGTGTCTCGATTGAAAAAATCGATACCCAAACGAGGATTATAGGTTAGATTTCCGAGGGTTTAACTCTTCGATACAACAATCGTTACAATATAGTCGGATTGTATTATTTTTTCCTGATTACTCATTGGCAAGGGTTCAACATTTTTTAATGTCATGGAATAACCATCAAAATTTTTAACAGCTAAATTTTCTTGGGCTGCTCTGAGGGTTAACTCAACCTCCTCTGGTTCTGAGTTTTCCTTGATAACCTCGAAGGCAATGGTAACTTGTCCTGGTTGCACACAAACTACATCAGCTGGGCATCTGGAATCTTCTACTATATCCAGCACCTTAACTTGCATCGTTTTCGATTCCATTAACGCCATCTGATCGATATGAAGTTGAATCTCTTGATTTAAATCCGCCTTAACCAAATTTTCTGTTGGTTGAATCTCTTGATTTAAATCAGCTTTACTCAAATTTTCTGTTGGTTTAGTACAACCGACGATCATTGGTTGAATCAGACTACAAATGATAATAAGTTTTATGAACCCTGAGACTAAAGCTAATCCTTTCGATTTCGTCATGATTCACCACCCTAAGTCTGTGTAACTGTAAGCCGTTGGCCTATGGCCACGCTAAGCGAACAGCCGTCAGCCGTCAGTGGTCAGTAGTCAGTGGTCAGCGGTCAGCCGTTGGCCTTTGGAACCTCAAGTAGCGTGCGCATTAGCTGATAGCTGATAGCACCTCAAGTAGCGTGGCCATAGGCCTTTAGCTGATAGCTTACGTGTAACTTAGAAATCAAACCACTAACGGACTAAAAAACAGATCGTTCTTCACTTGAAGTTATCTGAAATTATCGAGTTAGTTACTCCTTGTCTTATTGCTATTTTTTTTCATTACTTGCATTATCCCCAAAACTGTACCCTTTAGGATAGAGAGTTGGGGAAATATACAGGCAATAATCCCCCCAGCTCAAGGCTGGTCAGGGTAGCATTTTTGCCCCTACTTATTTTACCCTACTTATTTTAAAGTATTTTTTATTAATTGACACAAGAATAAATAGAAAAATGTTCAATATCGTAACTGTAACTGTAATCTGATGGTAACCATTCAGCCCAAGGCTGAATCAGCCATAAGCTAGTTATGATCAGGGTAAAGTGACTGAGATTTTCCAAACCGGGTCACGAAAAAGTGCCCTATTTGAAAAAACGATTAGGGCTGAGTCTCTTTATTAATCCAGCATTACCTGATTTTAACTAATACGTGAATGGTGATGTCGGATTTGACTACAATATCTTGCGATTTATTAATTAACGTAAATTTATCAATGCGGGAACTTGCAACAATGAATTTAAATCAATTAACTGGTAACTAAGGGTAATTGCTATTCGACGATCAATACTCTTACCCATAAGCCGGTCTTGTATAGGTTGGTCACGTTTTTCCACAGCCATAGCACTTATCAAGACCAAGCTTAGATATTGTTTCAGTTTATGGAACATCATGACTAAAAGTTTGTTAAAAATTTATCCCCTTGGCCATCTCAGTCTTGGTTTGGTGGAATTGGTATTACTGGCATGGGCAATTCGCCTGTGGCGTCGCTCAACTAGTCTGGCAATGATTGTCCTGCCCATTGTGCTAGCAAGCATTAGCTATGACAATCTAGTTTTGGCCATGGGGAGCCTGATTGGTGAAGGAGATCTCCTGAAATCACTGAGTATGGTGCGCTTCCTCTTACACTTCTTAGTGGTGCCCCTATTCATTGTAATTGCTGTTGAGCTAGCTCACCGGGCTGGAGCAGTTTGGGCTAATACAATTGTACGAGTGTTATCCTGGGTGCTTGCCCTAGGACTGGGTGGGTATGAAGTGGCGACCCACTTTGTTGGCCTAGAATTGGTTCCAGTCACCTTTGCTGGCACCTTGCGCTACACAGTGGCGGAAGTGAGTGGTCCACCAATTATAACAATTTTGGTCAATTTGTTCGTGCTGCTGATTGGTATCGGCATCTGGGTCAGGCTTAAATGGCCATGGCTATTTGTGGGAACCTTAGTTGCCCTAATTGGCAACGCTGTACCAATCTCTAGCGTTGGTACCCTTGTCGGTAGCGCCTCTGAATTCGTCATGGCTCTGAGTTTGCTGTTAACTGAGCGCAGGACACAGTTTGTCCGTGCCCAACTCGGCTCAAGTGAAAAAACAACAGTTGATACGAGCCTGTCGGTGACATAAATTCCTACAGATCCCCGATGTTGGGTTGAATGTTGAATGTTGAATGTTGAATGTTGGGTTGAATGTTGAATGTTGAATGTTGAATGTTGAACGCGCACGGGTGGCCTTTTGGCCAAGGTTGAATGTTGGGTTGAATGTTGAATGTTGAATGTTGAATGTTGAATGTTGAATGTTGAATGTTGAAGGGTTAATAACCTGAAAGCTGAAAGCTGAAAGCTGTAACATTAAATCTTAAACCTTAAACCTTCAACCTGTAACTTTAAACCTCTAACCTTGGCCTTTGGCCACGCTACGCGAACAACCTTCAACCTTCAATCTCTAACCTCTAACCTCTAACCTCTAACCTACAAATTAGTTATCCTCAAAGAGCTTACTGCCATGAATACCAAATTTAAATTTAGACCAATTCCCTTTGGTTGGGTTGCTATCCATCCTAAGCCAGTAGGTGTTGTTCAGTTGATTGGTGGTGCATTTTTCGGAAGTTTTCCGACAATTTTCTACCGATATATCGCCAAGCGATTATTTGAATCAGGTTATACCGTTGTTGCCAGACCGTTTAGATTTACTTTCCGCCATTGGCCTGTAGCAATTGGTTTGGTCAAAGAACAAAAAACCCTATTCAATGGAATTTTGGAAGAAGCAAAAAAATTGGGATATGAATATAGTATCTATGAAGAAGACCCCTCTGCTAGAGCGGGAAAATATTTTTGGTTAGGTCACAGCCTAGGAACAAAATATATCGCACTATTGGAACTATTAAGTGATTTGGAGTTCAAAAAACTTCAGGGAATTCTGGAAAATTGTGTGGGTAAAGATCAAGAGAAGCAGATTGAAGATAGCCTCAAAAATGCTGATCTAAAAGATATTTCTTTGATCAATCAACCCTCTGTATTAATGGCTCCTGTTATTAGCGGTACCAGTAGTGCGGTTCCTGTGCCATTCATAGCTGATTTAGTAGACAAACTTGGTTTCGGGGTGTTACCCACACCCGAACAAACCTATTGTTTGATCAAAAATAGCCGTTTATTTAATCTTACTGCTTTAATTAGCTTCAGTAAGGATAAGATTGCTGAAGAAGCTGGAACGGTGCGTTGGTTACAGGAGAATTTAGGCAATAAACTCCTCACTGATGAGAAACTTCCCGGTAAGCATTTGACTCCCCTCGGTTGGCTCCGGGGAAATGATCAACTTGCGGATACCGTGATTCAAGTTATCCAAGAACTAAGCAAGGAAGTTTAAGGAAGCAGGGAACAGAGTATGGGAAGTGTGGGATGTGTGGAAGGATGGGGAGATGGGGGGACATGGGAACATGAGGAGATGAGGAGATGAGGAATGGGTCAACCTAAAACCTAAAACCTAAAACCTAAAACCTAAAACCTACAACCTACAACCTACAACCTAAAACCTACAACCTACAACCTGCAACCTACAACCTAAAACCTCCAACCTCCAACCTACAACCTTGGCATTTAGGCCACGCTACGCTAACAACCACTAAAAGCTGTGCCATTGTAGTAAGATAGGAAAAGTAAAGAATTGTTAAAATCAACGAACCATTAAATTCATGGCTATTTTTCGTCAGTACATTGCTCCCCTACTGGCACTACTAGGCTTCTTAATTGCCCTGTTGGCAGTCAGTTCTCGGATCTTTTTACCGAACGATATGCTAGCCCCTGCACCGATTGAAGACGTTGACGCTGCCAGCATCCAAGCACCAGTCTTCGCTCAGCTGGTTGTTAACCAAAATTTTCCGAAAATTGGTGAGTAAGCCATTGTTAGCAGGCTACCAGCTACGCCTGGGAAGGGCACGAGAACGGGCAATTTTGGTGAAGTTCATGGAATTAACTTACCAAGAGCTTTTTCCGGAACAAAATGATTTTTCTCACCTGGCAAAGACTGTTAAACAGTACTTTTCCAGAGAAACCCCCCTGTGGTGGGTTACAGCAGCGGATGGGAACGTTTCTAGGAAAGGTTCTACTGTAACTAATTCCTTGCCGGTGGGGTGTCTGTGGATGGGAAATAGTGTTGATCAGGTAAATGGCGATCGCTATGGCTATATCTTTTTACTTTACGTCATGCCAGCACACCGCCGTCAAGGCATTGGTTCAGCACTGATGCAGCACGCTGAAGCTTCGGCAAGGGCAAGAGGCGATCGCCAACTTGGACTACAGGTGTTTCAATCGAATCAAGTCGCTTTGAACCTTTACCACCAACTGGGTTTTAGAACCCAATCTCTGTGGATGATTAAACCATTGCAGAGAAAATACTAATTATGAAACTGGTAGAATCAGGCAAGATAAGGTAGGTTATCAGGCATGTATGACGATGATGATCTAAGTTTACTGGATAATACGGCTTTACTAGAAAGCCCTTTAGATGACATAGAGCCGATTGAAGATGAGTTAGAAGCTTCCAAACCTGATCCAGAGGAAATGCTGGCTCTGTTAACGGCACCGGAAAGTCAACAACGGATGCTAGCAGCTCGTGCCTTTTGTGAGTTGCAAGATGAGCGGGCAATTCCCCATCTGATTAACCTGTTAAATGATGTTTGTCCTTTGGTACGGGTAAGTGCTGCCTATGGTCTCGGGCGCAATCCCAGTCCCACAGCAGTAAAGCCTTTGATTGACCAGCTAACCGTTGATTGGAACGGTTATGTCCGTAAAGGGGTGGTCTGGGCATTGGGGAACTGTCGCGATCGCCGTGCTTTAGCGTCTCTAATTGATTCGCTCAAAACGGATATTCCTGCAGTGCGTTTGTGGGCAGCTAGTGCTCTAGCGCAAATGGCAGAGTTAGATTATGAAGAAGTAATCGCATCAATTCCGCCCTTGATTACTGCTTTAAGAAAAGACCCAGTAGCAGCAGTGCGCAGTAATTGTGCTTGGTCTATCGGGCAGCTGTGTCGGGAATTGCCCTCCAATGCGGTTTACGCTGGTGCTATTGATGCTTTAATTGAAGCAATTGCTGATGATCAAGACCTAGGGGTACAAGAAGACGCCAAAGCTGCCCTCTTGAAAGTGGGAGACCCCCGTGGACTTCAGATGATTGAAATGATTGAGATGGAAGGGTTTTTGTGAAGGTTTTTGTAAATGGGCTTGGTATAGCCCTGGGCCTTTGCCCACACTCTTCTCCCTCCCTGTTCAAGCCTTATGCTTTTAAGGCATCTTGCGCTACACTAGCCACCTGCTCAACACTGTCATTCGCTAATGTTTCTAGGGCTGCCCTAGCTTCTTCTCCTCCGAGATTAATCAGTGCTTGTACTAACCGGTAACGAATTTGCCAGTCGGAATTAGTGGCAAAGGGAATCAGCAGAGGCACAGCCCGGGGGTCTCCCAATTCTCCTAAGGAACTAATGGCGGCTGTTTGGATTAAACTGGTATCGGATTTGAGAGCGTCTTCTAAAAGTTGGAATGAACGGGGTTCACCTAGTTCCCCTAAGGCAGCAATAATACTAAATTTAATGATCCACTCAGTGGTTTGGTTATAGGTTTGCTCTAAATCATCATAGGCTTCGGTGAGCTTCAAGGCACTCAAGGAATCTGCTGCTGCTGCCTGAACATCTGGTTCTGGATCATTCAAAAGGCGATCGCGTAATAGGGTCAAAGATACGGTTAAATCCTGATGACCCAAGGTATGGAGCTGGCTCACTGCCCCGTATCGAATCCGAACATTGTTATCGTTAACCAAGGGTTGAATTAGCTCAAACGCCACCGATGGTTCCAGCTGGCGTAGTTGGTTTAATCCACTAATGCGGTGGCCAAAATCCGATGAATTCAGCAGCTCTTGGACAGATTCACGAGTAACGCTCATGGGTAAATTGCTCAATATCTAGCCAAAACTCAACTTACCATGTTAGTTGTTCACCGTGAACACTGTTTGTGATAGACAGTTTCCTTAATTCGCTAACTCAGCTGCCATAGCGCGGACAATATCCCCAGAGGTCAGAATTCCAATCACTTGCTCTGCCTCATCTGTTACTGGTAAATGGTGGATTGATTTTTCCTGCATCAACTTAGCTGCTTTCCGTAAGGGTTGATCCGGTTTGATGCTCATGGGATGACCAGTCATTACTTCCCCAGCGGTTTGTCCGAGTGCTTTATGGAGTTCTTGGTCATAACGGGCAGGATTTTCTAAGTAAATCACGCTGTCGAGAAACATGATATAGACTGGCGGTTCTACTCCTGTCTCCTGCCACAGCAAGTCAGCTTCTGAAATCACTCCTACCAATTTGCCTGCTTCGTTAACCACTGGCAAGCCACTGATGCTTTGTTCAGCAATAATTTTGATGACTTCCTTGATCGGTGTTTGGGGCTGCACCACGATCGGCTCGCGGGTCATGACTTCAGCAACGGTTTTGGCCATGGGTGTTTAAGGGTTTTGAATGGTGTACCGGGTGATAACTTTATTTTCCCACTGCCCTTGTCTAGAAGGTGACAGCAGTCTGAAAACTTTATGGTTGATTAAGCTTTTACCGTAAGCTTTGCCTGCAGCAAAGGGAGCTTGAGTAGTCTTCAGCTTAGATCCCACCCACCTAATACACAAACCCTTCTCATCCAGAAAAACGATCAAGCCAACATTCCAAGTCGGCCATACTAGAAAAAGCGATGTTCCTTTGGAACCGCTTCGCGATCGCATCTATACTCAGAGATTCAATTTGTTCCAAAGATAGTGCTTCAATTTGCTCCTGTCTGTGAGGTGCCAGCTTCGAGAGTCCTTCCCACCTCAGAGCATAGTCTTCGGTTTTCCGGGCAAGTTGTGCCAGCAGGATAGACACTGCTGCTTCTCGTCGGGCTTCGAGTTTGGCTTCGTTGATAATTTCTTTGAGGTGAGTGCCTTCTGAAGACTCAGGAAGCTCTTTGGCCACTACCGTTGCGTTTTCGATTATTGTATTGCCCATCCGAATATCGTGATAGGCTTCGTCTTCGTTTTCCGCTTCAAATGCAGTTTCGTAATGAACGACCATCCAATACCGTTTGAGTTCTGTCATCGCAAATTTTTCCCATTGTCTCCATATTGATTCTGAATTTCTGCTAGATTACAAGACTTGGCCACTTGATGAGGTAACAACAATAAGACAATAAAATTATATATTCAAACACAAATTAAGTGACTCTGGATTAAGAAGGCAAATAATCAGGAAAAAACTCCTGTTTCATCCGTTCACAATATTGATAAATAGTTTTATATTGAGAGACCCGATCAATAATCAGACTCTTTAAAGGAGGTAAAATGATGTTTGCAATATAACCATAAGCCGTTGCATCTAAAGTTGTCGGTTTATCCCCCATAAAAAATGGTTTATCTGCTAAATAATCAGACAGTGCTTGAAAATCAGCATTAATAATTTCACCAATTTCATTCTCGGAGTGACGACCAATGCCCTGTTGATAAATCTGATTAGAAATGGACTGTCGCACCTGTTTTAAATACTGTTCTGATTCTGGTGTCGAGATCCCATCAAAGTAGGTATTCGTTAATATTTGTTTGAAGAATTGCCAGTTTTCTTCAATGTTCATACGAATATAAACCTCTCCCCAATACGTATTTTCTTTCAGCATTCGCCGAAAAGCTAAGGATATTGCTTTTTCGGTTGAGGTCAAATCCCGGTCAGGATCTATGCCCTCTTTTTCCTTAAGCATCTCGATAATTAGGGTGGAGTCGCCGATCAGTTTTCCTTTATAGTCTATAAACGGAATTTTGCCTTTGGGAGCTTTAGTAAAGTCCTGAGGAATCTCGATATCGTAAGCAATATTTGCTATACGCAGCCAAGTTTCTAATTTCAGACAGGGTGGACTAAAGCTCGGTAATCCCCATAAAGGTGGTGACTTATATACAGTAATCATTACAGTAAATTGGTTTTAATATTACGCTTACAGAGGTTTGCAATTCAGTTAGGTACAAAATTACCGGTTTTTAGGGAGCAGGGAGCAGGGAGCAGGGAGCAGGGAGCAGGGAAGAGAGAAGAGGTAATAGGAGAAACAATGTGTACCTGATAGTTATGCAAACCACCGTAACCAATAACTTTAGACATCCTGTATTTATT
>NZ_JAAHHS010000206.1 GCF_010692395.1 Moorena sp. SIO3H5 | reverse complement strand
TAATCACACTAAAGATATTACCGATTAGCTGTAGTAGGGAATTGTCACTAGCAGCCAAATTAGCCAAATAAGCAAAAAAAGTATTGACGAGTGCCACTAAGCCTAGGATTGCAATGACTACAGCGGCAATTCCCACAGCCATCCTCACTCCATCGGATGCTCCAACAATTAAACTATCGATGAGGCTAGGTTTTTTCTGATTCGGGTCTTCTTCCTCTGTTGGTACCTTCCCTAAGGTTTTCGGCACATCTGTTTCTGGCACAATCAGTTTCGCCATCACGAAGCAGGCGGGAATAGTTAGCACAGAAGCGGACATCAAGTGACCAGTAATGGTGGGGAAAGTCGGTCGCAAGAAACTGGTATAGAGAGCCAATACTGTTGAAGCAATCGAACCAAAGCAGCAAGTAAGGATAGCACACAGTTCGCTGCGGGTCATATCGGCTAAGAATGGCTTGACTGCGATCGCTGATTCAATCCCTACAAAAATATTCGCTGCTCCTGATAGGGATTCAGCACCACTAATACTCATAGTTGCCCGGAATAGTCTGGCAAAGACCTGAACCACTGGCTGGATTACACCCAGTCGATACAACAGAGCAATCAAGGCGGAAAAGAAAACCACCTGGGGTAGGGAGCGGAAGGCAAAAATAAAGCCGAAATTCAGATTATCTGGAGTGAGGCGATCCCCTGGGACAGAAACGTAAGGAGTTCCCACTGCTCGGTAAATCCAGCGTCCCGCTGGACCAGGACCAACCATCAATTCTGGATCAGGAACAAAGGCAGAATTACCACCACCGAGCATAAACCTAGCTCCTGCTTCTGAAGCATCCAAGATAGCATTGAGAGCGTCATTCAAGCCGAGGATGAATTGCCGGGTGGGGGCAAACAGAAATATCAACAGTCCCATGACCAGTTGTAAACCAATGCCGAAAATGATCACTTTCCAAGGAATTAGGCGGCGATGCTCTGAACTGAGCCAAGCAATGAAACATAGGGCAAAAATACCACAGAAGGAAATAAGATTGAGATATAACGGATGAGACATCGGTCCTTGTGTTTTCAATTAGGCAATATCCTCAGCCATGAACTAGCACCACCAGATCCTATGGCAGAGGTACTGCCTCAAGCTAACTAAAACAATATCCGATTCAGGGGAATTTCTAGATGGTAGAACCCCTAAAATAGTCTCAGGGAAATAAAGAATCCCAAATTAACGTAACTATTGCCAACTATTACCCCCCGAGACCCCCAGAGGATTGCTATATATATGGATGCTTTTGCCCCCTTACCGCCTGAGTGGACCAAATCAGCCACCCATGCCTTGGAATTCCGCTGTCCTAGTTGTCGAGCATCTGTTCTAGAAGCTGAGAAGGTTTGGATTAATCGCTCCTCACCAGTGATGTGTGAAGACCACCGCCGGAAGTGGCAAGAGTTTTATCAATGTAAGTGTGGCTATGTATGGTGGGCTTGGAGTAGCGATCGCTGAAAGCGGGACTTCGTCCATCGCCCACCCTCAGAATTGAGCAATCGAGACAATCCTCCTATCGTTTAACCCCCGAGTCCTTCCCGTTCTTTGGATCTTTGTGGTTCGCTCAAAGCACTCTCAATTTTATTTGTTCTACTAAATTGTCAAGTAAATTAACACCCCTAGGGTTAGATGACCAGCAGATCACCAGGTAAACAGGCAGCTCCAAAAATGCGAACACAAGAGAACGACTGGAGACTTTTCCTACGCCTAGTCCCCTACGCCCGTCGCAGCAAAGGCCCGCTATTTATTGCAATTACTTTATTGATACCCCTGTCCGTAGCAAGTGCCATTCAACCTTTAATTGTCGGTCAGGTAATCTCTTTAATTCGTCAAGAAGAGCGAACTTGGTCTTTCCTATTAGAGCGCTCTGTCTCACAGAGCATCAATATTCTGATCACTATACTACTATTAACCATACTAATCCGGTTAGTCTTTGTTGGGATTCAGGGATTCGTGGTGGTGAAGATAGGTCAGAAAATCACTGCTGCTATCCGGGAAGACCTATTTGAGCACGTCACCTCCCTAGCGGTGCGATTTTTTGACCGCACACCAGTAGGGAAATTGATTACCAGGCTCACTAGCGATGTGGAAGCCCTAGGCGATGTCTTTTCCACCGGTGCCATTGGCATCGTGGGTGATTTACTATCCATGATAGTCATTGCTGGTACCATGTTTTTGGTGCAATGGCAACTGGCATCGATCTTAGTGCTAATGCTCCTGCCAGTGACTGCTATCATTATTTACTTCCAGAAACAATATCGCAACGCTAACTACAAATCTAGGGAAGAACTTTCCTCCCTAAACGCAATGCTGCAAGAAAACATCTCTGGCATTAATATTGTGCAACTGTTTCGCCGTGAACAATACAATGCCGAGATGTTTCGCACGGTTAACCAAAAATACGTCACTGAAGTAGACAAAACCATCTTTCACGATTCAGCGATTTCAGCAACCCTAGAGTGGATTTCCCTGGTAGCGATCGCAGCAGTGTTGTGGAGCGGTGGTCATTTTCTCCTCAAAGATCACCTGAGTTTTGGTGATTTGTCGGCCTTTATCCTCTATGCTCAGCGGCTATTTGACCCCTTGCGTCGGTTTTCAGAAAAATTCACTATGCTCCAAGCTGGTTTCACTGCCATTGAGCGCATCAGTGACATTATGAATGAAACCATTGAAATTCGTGACCCCGAAGGCTTGCAGGTCAGACGGTTGCAGGTGGCAGGTTCTCCAGAGTTTGAGGGAGGTCAACAAGACCGGAAACAATCTGGAGATTTACTGATAAAGCCTCCAAGCAGCTTGAATGGTGATCTAGCCCATCACTCTTCTAACTTATCCTTGAGCAATGGTTATACCGAACAACCCTTGAACCTTAAACCGTCAACCCTAAACGGAGAGATTTGCTTTGAACACGTTTGGTTTGCTTACAAAGAAGATGAATATGTTCTCAAAGACTTGCACTTTACCATTCATCCAGGGGAAAAAGTTGCTTTAGTTGGTCCGACCGGTGCAGGGAAAAGTTCTATTATTCGGTTGCTGTGCCGCCTCTATGAACCGAGCCAAGGGCGAATTCTCGTAGATGGGATTGATATTCGGGATTTACCCCAAGCAGAACTACGACGCCACATCGGGGTCATCCTTCAGGAGGGATTTCTTTTTGCTGGTGATGTTAAGAGTAATATTTCCTTAGGAGAAACCTACTCCATTGAGGCAATTAAAACCTCAGCGGAGGTGACGAATGTGGCTAGCTTTATCGAAAAACTGCCCCAAAGCTACAATACCCAGCTCAGAGAGCGAGGCACTAATCTGTCTGCTGGCCAAAAACAATTGTTAGCCTTTGCTCGTGCTGCAATTCGTAACCCCCAAATCTTGGTGCTGGATGAGGCAACAGCTAGTTTAGATGTGGCTACCGAGGCTCTGATTCAAGAAGCTTTGGAACGGCTATTAGAACAGCGGACTGCAATTATTATTGCCCACCGACTCTCCACTATCCGTAATGTAGACCGGATTATGGTACTAAAGCGAGGACAGTTAGTAGAGTCGGGAAGCCATGAGGAATTGTTAGGGCAAAACGGATTATACGCTAGTTTATATAAATTGCAGATGCTAGGAGAATGATGGCTAATCTAGCATTTTCCAATAATCGTGAAACTAGGATTGATGGGAATAGGGAACAGGTAACAGTAGGAAACAGGTAACAGTAGGAAAGAGCGATGCAGCGCTATAAGACCACGCTCAATGATTCCCTGTTGCCTTGTCCGAAGTTCCCTATTCCACCTGAAGTAGCGCTATAGATTAAGATGCGATTGGCCGTAGGCCACGCTACGCGATCGCTAACTCCGGAAGAGTAACAGGTTATGCAATCTGTCGTCCCACTGCTGCTGCCACCGGCTTTAAGCTATGAACCAAATCCACCATTGCTTCGTTCGCGTAGCGTGGCCTTTTGGCCATGGAAAGCGCCTAATCCCATCTATGCTCATCTAGTCTTTCACGATTTTTGCCCAAGACATGATTTAAGATCACAGTATAAGTGCTCATTGCTCAGTTTAACGAGGCAAAGCCGTTGAATGCTAGTTTGATTGAAGTCAAAGTTCATTCCTCGTTACGAGATTTTCTGCGATCGCAGGGTCAACCCAATTGGCCTCACCAATTGACTATGGCGAGGCTAGTGGCACGAGCCTTGCGGTTAGGGCGTTCTGCTTTGATACAGACCGGTTTAGAACCTTTGCAGGAAACCTCTCTACAGTCTTCCTATCGCCTGAGTTACCTGGCACCAGCCCTGGTTTGGTCTGGACCTGTGATCGTAGTGGCACCCTTATGGATACAAGAATGGTTGCTGCAAAAGGAAATTCCCCTTTTACAACAGTGGTTTGGTACCGATAAGGTAATTCATACCAGTGATAGGTTTCCCGATCAACCGTTCCAAGGACTGTTGATTACCTCACCAGAATCGTGGCTAACAGACCGCTTGAAGCACAAGGGCTGGTTTCCTAATCACATCCCTACTGTGATTGATGGTGTGGATGACCTAGAATCTTGGACCAGCAACCAGCTTAAAGGCTGCATCCAGCCCCAAGACTGGGACGCACTGATGCAAGCCCATCCACAAGAAGCTGATTTGATTCGGGATGTGCGGGTCAGGCTAACCAAAGCCTTATTTCAGCGCCCTGCTAACCCCTATGAGTGCTACGTGATTGAAGCTGATCAGCAAGATGGCTTGGAACAGCTATTTGATCGACTAAGTTCCCTAAGCACTGAAGCACAATCTCTGTATCGGCTAAAATCTTGGGAACAGTTTTGCCACTTCTGGCAGCAGTCAGGTCAGCTAATGTGGGCAACCGTTGCGCGATCGCAAGGTCAGTTTTCCTTATATAGCGCACCAGTAGAAGTGGCTACAGCCTTAAATCCCATTTGGTCGAGACAGCCAGTAGTGCTAATTGGTGGGGCTCTAGATTTAGAGAAAAGTGCCTCTGTGTACCGTCAGCAGCTCGGATTAGGGGAGTTAACCTGTTTGAAGTTTTCCCCTCACCGACAGATTCAACTGTATTTGCCCGATCGTCTACCCATGCCCAATACAGAGCGATTTCAAAACGCTCTAACTCAAGAAATTCGCACCCTACTAAACCTAAGTACTGACATCACCAGACCAGTAGTTATTTTAGTCGGAGATGTCCCCCTCAAAGCCCAGTTAGGGGCAGTCTTAGCAGCAGAATTTGGTTCCCGGGTGCAGGTAGAAACCACCAGTCTCAGTCACAGAAGTATTTTGATTTGTGGCTGGGAATTTTGGCATAGGTATCAAGCTCAAATCCCCTCTCCCCAACTGTTGATGATTGCTACGTTACCAATTCCCTCTTTGGAAAATCCATTAGTTGCGGGTCGAGTCGCTTACTACAAGCAGCAACGTCAGGATTGGTTTCGTTTGTATTTGTTACCAACAGCATTGAGAGAATTACAACGAGCAGTGGCACCAGTTAGAGCTACTCAAGGCTGTGTTGCCATCTTAGATAATCGTGTCAACCGCCGCAGTTATGGACGCCATGTGCTATCAGCCTTGAGTCCTTTTGCTCGAATTAATTATTTAGATGCTAGTTGGTTTAATTCAGATTCCCTAGAAGGACAAGATACTTGGCTTTAGAGAATCAGTAAGCTAAAACGAATTTTAAATTGGTTTTAGCAAGGCAAAAGGCATGCATGCTAAAGGCAAAAGGCATGCATGCTAAAGGGTACTGGAATCTAGATTTTTGATTTGATATCAGTTTAGGTTGGTAAAGTTAAAACCAAAACTTTGATTAACCCAAGTCCTAATTACAATCCAAGTTTTAATTAATTTTTCCTACCCATACCTAATTATCAAATTGCCTTACTGATAGCACATATTCTCCTTGATTCGCACTATAATTTGTTGAAACATCAAACACTAAGCCATCTGTCTCAGCCTTGATATCAATTACATTCGGGAGATTTCCTTCTTTATTAAAGCTCAGTAGCTGATAAAGTCTATCTCCTACTTTTACAAAACTCCCTAACTCAACTCTCGATTGAATCATTCCTCCAGCCGGAGCATAGTATCTCTCGATGTTATCTTTAGATGCTAATTTCATTTGGTAGGAGTCTGGATCAGTTATCGGAAAATCAGGCAATTCTAACATTCCTTTTTTCGACAAATAGTTTTTGATACCGTATACTCCCCGTTTCACAGACTCTGGATTCATTTGCATCCCAGAACCCAATTCTAGGGTCCATGATTCCATATCAAACTGAAGGGTTCTGCCTAACTTTGCCAAGGCTTTCTCTAACCCTTGCCAAGGCTTAATAAATGCCTCATCGAAAGCATCCCCATCATACTCATCCTCATGCATCACAATTCCATAATCGAGAAGAAAGTCTTTGGCGCTTTCTTCCCGAGAGTAGAAGCCATACAAGAAATCAAGTCCTTGATTAGTAGAACTATGGATATCAATCACATAGTTAGCATCTATACATAAAGATTGGAGTTGATAGCGATAAATATGTAGTGATACAACATTGCCTTTAGCCTAAATAATATTTTTTTTAATCAAAAATATTGTAAATTCTAAAAACCTAGGTATAAAAAATAACATTTTTTACTGAAAAATACATTGTAAAAATAAATTTAAAATCCGATTTAATAACCCGACATAATTGCCCTTACTGCAATTTTGATCGAACAGTAAAAAAGCGATGCATCAAGACGTGGAAGTACTCATAATAAAAAGCAAAAATACCTCTGTAAAAACTGTAAGAAGCAGTTGGTTAAAAACCCGACAAAAAAGCCGATATCCTTGTCCTTAAAAAAGAGAATAGATGACCTTTTAATTTAAAAAATATCTTGGTCATACCAAATCCTGTTCCCATAGCCCCCTTATTCCCATAGCCATAGATTCTTGGCATACAAAGATTTGGTCGATTTTTATAAAGGGGTTTTGACAAACGGATTTGGTATCAGGTATTGCTCGAACAGTTGGAGTTTCAAAAATATGGCTCCAAAAGTATGTTAATAAAAAGTATGCCGAAAGTCCCCGCAAAATAAAGGTTTCAGAAAAATTAAAAGGAAAAATTACCATTGAGTGTGATGAAATGTGGTCTTTTGTAAAAAAGAAAGATAATCAGCATTTGAAGTTACCGTAAGAGAGTGGAGCCTTTATAGGGACAGGTTATGGGTAAGAGTTTTAAGTTATCTGAAATAAGGCTCCACTCTCTAAGGTTTCGTCTCCTATGGATTTGGTTAGCCATAGATCAACAAACTAAAGAAATAGTTGGAGCTTATATTGGTGATCGCACTTGTGAATCAGCAAATAAATTATGGAAGTCTTTCCCACCAGTGGTTCGACAATGTGCTGTGTGTTATACAGATTTTTGGGAAGCTTATCAAACAGTAATACCTAAGAAACGTCACAAACCGGTCGCAAAAAAAACGGGGAAAACTAATCATATTGAAAGATTAAATAATACCTTAAGACAAAGGATTAGTCGTCTAGGAACTTAAAACGTTGTCATTTTCTAATTTTTGAGAAAATCACTTAGGAGCTATTTGGAATTTTGTTCATTACTATAATCAATGTTTGTCGGGTTGATTAGGCCATCAATACATGTTTATCACTATCGTTTTTTCCTATATGGCTCATGAAATTAACGCGCAAGAGGAATTTTGAAACCTCTATTATCAGTTAGGAAGTTCCAATTGAGCTAAGATTTCCTCAACTCTTTGATAACCAATATATTTACATAATTCATCTTTTTCAACTGAAAGAACTGCTTCAGCTGTTGTATAACCAGCATTAAAGAGAGCGAGATATTCACCTCTAGGTAAACTGACTGGAAGAGTAAGCAATTTCAGCGCACCAACAGGCAAGCCTGTTTCCAACTGTTGAAGAAGCGTGTCGATAGCAGTCTCATCCGGTCCTTCTCCAAGAAGAATAATATCTGCAATATTGAAAGCTGCTTGAAGATGAAGTCGGGTGCGGTCGGCATATCCACGAACGTCACCTGCTCCCACGCTTCCTGCATATCGTGTGACTGAAAACCGTTGTTCAATTGCTTCAATAGGTTCACCATTGATCCATGTTTTGAGGATAGCTGCACGTTTGCACCGGGCGTAGTACTTGAATATATCTTTCGCTCCGTGTTGGAGCCTACTCGTGACCTCAGATCCGTAATGTGATTTTACCTCACGCTGCCAAGCTGACTCCTTCTTTCCCTTCTTGAAAATTGAAGTATAGCCGCCTACCTCTGGAATTGCCTGTAGATATGCCATCAACTTTTCTGCGGTGAGACTGCCCGAAACCTGCTTGAGAAGAGTAACAAGTTCCATAGCAGACTTAAACGAAAAGTTCGATTTTCCACACTCTTTTCCAAGCAGAGTGAGGCTTAATTGACCTTCCATCTCCTCAACTAGCCCTAGTGACTCCATTCTTTCTAATAATTCCTTGAGGTAAGTCACCGTCTGCTCATGCCAGTCTGGATTCTTTCTGCTCTCAAGATATCCGCTGTAGGTACTAGCAAGTAGTCTTACGACTTCTTTTCTCGGTACTTGATTGATTTGAGCGAGAAGACGAAGAATCCATGTCTCGATCTCAGTGGACTTGAAAGACGAGCGGATTGCCTCTGGTTTCCCTTTGACATAATTACGGAACAAATTTTGGCGTTGAGGTGCATTGTCAGCTAACAGTATGCTAGTTCCTTGTTTAGAAAGCCCAAGACGACCTGCGCGACCAGCCATGTTCTTGTATTGCGCTACAGTAAAGTCACGCCTTTCCTCTCCATAGAAAAAAGTCTCTACGATAATGACTGTGGACGCAGGGGTGTTAATACCAGCAGCTACTGTTGTAGTAGCAGCCAGAACGCGAACGTTTCCTTCAGGATCTCGAAATGCTTGCTCCACAGCCAACCGCTCTTCTCGCATCAAGTGAGAGTTATGAAAGGCAGTTCCTCCTTTAAGTGCTTGACGAAGATTATTTGAAGCCCCTGACAAGTCGTGTTCAGGAAGCCGAGTAAGCACGTTATTGGCAGATGAGAGACCCAATGCATTGCCAAGATACATGGAGCAGCCCACAGCAGTGCCTCGCTGGTTACGAAAAATCAAAACATGCTCACCCTCTGAGATTAACTTCTCTACCAACGGTACGATTATGTCCTGTGAACTTGGCTTGTCTTTCCGCTTTATGATCAAATGAGAAGGTAAAAACTGCTCGATATGCTCTTCCCCGTCGAGTCCCATATATTGAAAACTTCCACTTCGATCCAATACACCTTCGATCAGGGGAACAGGACGTTCACAGGTAAAGAGCGTCTGGCATCCCAGCCATTCGTCAAAGTGGTTTACATGACCGATAACGGCTGATAGAGCCACAATTTGTGGCTCTATGCCGCGCTCACGGGCTGCAAGGAGACTTGTAAGGAGAAGTTCAACACTAATTCCTCGTTGAGAATCGGTGATAAAATGAGCCTCGTCTAAAACGACAAGACCGATTTTATTGAGCAGCGAGGGTGACGCGAGGGAGAGATTGAGAAACATCTCATAAGTAAGCAGAGCTATATCGTACCTACCCCTCACAAAATCTTCTGTATCATCAGTGTAGTCGCCAGTACAACGAATAACGCGAAGATTGATAGAGTCACCATATAACGCATTGAAGTCCTCATACTTCTCATTGGTAAGAGCTTTGAAAGGGAGCAGAAAAACTGCTTTCCTGCCATCAGTTACGGCTTTGGCAGCAGCCATTTCGCCAATGAAAGTCTTACCAGAACTTGTCGGGGCGACCACAAGTAATGCACGCTCGTCGAGTACGCGATATTCATTAACCGCTTTGAGTTGAAGGTCATTCAGCCCTCTAGTGAATCTGTCAGCCCAAGCATTGAGCAATTCTGGTGCAAGACCGAAAGCAGTGAGATTCTTAATGTCAGCACCAACATTCATGTTGGTGGTATCGGGAAAAGCTTCTGCATAGCAAACTCCTGGCGTCAGCGGTGGAAAAGTAAGCCCCCCCTCTACAAGATTGAATACAACAGGCGTTTGTTGCCAGCCGAATCGCTGTGCTTCAGCCCGCACCCACTTCGTTACCTCATCCATTACAGCGCCTATATCAACTCCATTGGGGTTGTTCTTAAAGGTGTGGAGCAGTGCTTGTGTTAGCAGTCCATGACCGTGAAGTTCATATGCTGCTTCGTCATCCTTTGAGGCTGCGATGATGACTCGTCCCTTTCCTTGAAGATCAGTAATGGTTGTCATGCTAGTACGCGGAGTAGGCACTCCTTGGAGAACGCGAGTAGTTGCACCTCCACTAAAACAACAATCAAGGATGACTATAACAGCACGCGCCTGTGAAGAACTGAGGCGTTCGGCAAGCTCATCCATCGGGATTGTTGTATCTGCCAGTGTTTCATATCGGGCATCATAAGGGACGAGCTGGTGAGCCGGAGAACCATGTCCTGCGAAAAAGAACAGTGCTGTGTCGTCAGAACTAGCATTACCAAGCGTTTCGTCTAGCGCTTCTCTAATCGCCGTTAGGGTGGCTTCTTCGTCAACAACACGACTAGCAGTGATGTCTGGTATGGAATCCGAAAAGAGTGCCCAAAGCGCAATTGCGTCTTTTGTAGCTCCGGTAAGATCTGAAATATTTGGATCTGCGTGTTTATTAACGCCAACGAAGGTAGCAAGGAGAGCCATTGTCATTTGATGAAATAGCTAATTCTGGTTAAAAGCAAGGGGGTTTAAGCCGTTTTGAGCCAAAATCAGGATGAATATAGCCGATATATCAAAATAACGGCACGAGTCCGAAGGTCGTTTCAGTACTAGGTTGTCCGAAAACTCATTCTTGAGTCAGGACAGGCACAATATGTAGTCATAAAACACCACACAAATGCCACATATTGTGGTGGCTATTCGCAGAAATCGACTTTTTGGACAAGCTGGTACTTTTGGTCGGCTGACCCGATAATACGCAATTTGTCTAGCCTTGGGGTGGATGGGGATCGTTTCCGTGAGAATCGCGTGCGCGGATGCGTCCGTTTCGACCGTGAATAAACAGCTCAGAGCCTTGGTTTCGTGCAACCTTTCGACCCTGGCTAATCGCTTTTGCCTGCGTTGAGTGAACAGATGAAGCCCTCTTAGCCCCTTCGGATTTGACAGCCCACCCGTGAGCGTGTGGCACAACATGCTGGTTCTTTTTACTCATTTATGTTTCTCCTTAAAAGACTATAGGTTTGACCATCTTGCGTGGGATTAACGCACATCTAGTATTATAGTGCCGCAATAGTACCATTATTGCCACCATTGGTCTTGCTTTTCCCTAAAAAGTGCGATAATAGAACACAGAGGAACAACTATGACACTCACACATGAAGCTATCGGAGAGAGACTCAAAGAGGCGAGGAAGAACGTCCACCTTAGCCAAGAAGCGACTGCGACAGCCATTGGGATTGATCGGACTGCTCTTGTAAAGATTGAAAAGGGTACTCGCACTGTCACCGGTGTTGAACTACACCTTCTTGCACAACTCTACAGAAGAGACCCATCTGAATTTCTGGTTGATCAGCCTCTTCAAAAACACCCCTTAACTATTCTTGGTCGTATGGAGAAAAATGCTCCAGTCGAATGGAGCAAACAAGTTTCCCATAATCTTTAACTCCTTAAAGAAGCTGTACGACTAAGAGATGCTCTAGGTGATCAGATACATGCCTTCTCACCTACATATCAGTTATCTGACCCCGGTTCTTATGAAGAAGCTATTGAACAAGCAGGGCTATTTCATTCTCATGAAAGCTAATAAATGCTAGGCTTACAAGTTAGCTGAGAGTTTCATGAGTGACCATGGGTTTGTCTGCCCAATCTGCCCCTGCCGTCTGTTGTTCCTAGCCTCGCCCCAGAGGAGTCACCCCCTCAGAGCATCGAGATTCTAGACGCCTTTGCCAACATCCGGTGATGTACGCAAGGTTTCTGGGAAACGGCCTATGGGTAGCTCTGTGTAATGCCCTGTAACCCAGGGCCATTGCAGCTGGAAACCGAGGTTTTCTAGCCATTGGGGACTGGCTCAACAGCTATCGAGCGAACTGCCCCCCGCTATTCAAGCCCCCGTTGGGTAGGATTCCTTCCTACAGCACGATTCGCCGTGTCCTGGTCACCCTAGATTAGCACCAGTACTCTGCGGCCCTGGCTCGCTTCTTTGGCATTGAACCTTTGCCCTTGAGAAACCTTAGCTGTAGATGGTCTTGTCTTACGGGGCTCATACCAACGTTCTTGGTGATCATCCCGGTTCTCCACCTCACCGAGGGATTATGCTGGGAACGTGCTTATCTGGTTGAGCGGGGTAAGATTGCTCGAACCCGATCAGGTGGATAGCAAAACAAACGTGCGTCAAAGCCAAACCGCGAGTTTATTACACAACTGGCTGTCAAGGGTGTGGTGTTCGCCTTTGATGGGATTAGCACTCAAAAAAAACGGCTCAGTATATCTTTGAATGTGAAAATCACTACCTAGGTGCCCTTAAAGGCAATCAGGGCAACCTATTCAAGAGCGTCTTTGCCCACTTTGTTCCTAAACATTGTCATACTGAAGTAAGTATTGGGCATGGACGCATCGAAAAGCGCTGCGGCACGCATCTGCACACAACTCGAACACATCTTGCCCTGGCTTCGGCTAAAAACACTAATCCGAGTGGAGAGTGTTCGACAATTCAAAAAGGGGAAACAACACCAGCTGGAAACCGAAACACGCTACTATGTGGCTTCTTTCATCGAGTCTGCGGAATCCTTTGCCCAAGGTCTGAGGGGGTATTGGGGGGTAGAAAACAAAGTCCATTATGTGCGAGATGTCACAATGAAACAAGATGCTTCTCGCAAACGCAAGCATCAGTTACCTCAAATCTTTGCAGTTGCTCGTAATTTTGCGCTGAATATCTATCGCTCCAATGGCTTCTCCATCCAATATGGCTCAAGCACAGCGATACTGCCAATTTGGACGCTCACACACAAAGAGCGCATTTTTAGAATGAAATAGCCCTGCTATTTGCCCCCCTATTCTCCTGATTTAAATAAAATAGAACATTATTGGTTTCCGATTAAAAATCGGGTTATAAAATCAAAAGGTACTATCGAATATTTTAGAGAGAGAGTTGATTTAGCTGTTCAGTTAACGTCCTAATCTATACTTCGATTGCTATAATTAAATTTTACCAGCCCTAAATAATTACCCTACCTAATTATCAAATTGCCTTACTGATAGCACATATTCTCCTTGATTCGCACTATAATTTGTTGAAACATCAAACACTAAACCATCTGTCTCAGCCTTGATATCAATTACATTCGGGAGATTTCCTTCTTTATTAAAGCTCAGTAGCTGATAAAGTCTATCTCCTACTTTGACAAAACTCCCTAACTCAACTCTTGATTGAATCATTCCTCCAGCCGGAGCATAGTATCTCTCGATGTTATCTTTAGATGCTAATTTCATTTGGTAGGAGTCTGGATCAGTTATCGGCAAATCGGGCAATTCTAACATTCCTTTTTTCGACAAATAGTTTTTGATACCGTATACTCCCCGTTTCACCGACTCTGGATTCATTTGCATCCCAGAACCCAATTCTAGGGTCCATGATTCCATATCAAACTGAAGGGTTCTGCCTAACTTTGCCAAGGCTTTCTCTAACCCTTGCCAAGGCTTAATAAATGCCTCAT
>NZ_JAAHHS010000205.1 GCF_010692395.1 Moorena sp. SIO3H5 | reverse complement strand
GTATTGAGTGCTTCAACTGTGGGGCATTAGTTGAGAAAAATCTAGCTCATAGAGTTCATAATTGTCCTAATTGTGGAGTAAAAATTGACCGTGATTGGAATAGCGGAATCAATATTTTGAATCGTGGATTAATGGCGGTTGGACTGCCGCTCAATGGCTGTGGTAAATCAATACAGGATATTGAGGAACAGCAAGTCTCATTTGTGAATTTGAGAAGCCCACATCATAATCTTTGATTTGATGTAGGAGTAGTCACTGGCAATATAGTAATAGCAATAGGGCAATGGCAACATGGATAATCAGCTAAGCTTCATTCTCAAACTCGTCATCCTCTCCACGATAATTTCTGTTATTATTAAATATGCTGCTACCAGTGTACCCATTGCCGCTACATCTGTTAATGGGTTGATTGGTATCCTGGCTCCAACGGTTATTTTAGCGATCGCATTAGTAATTCGAGCCTTGAGCTATGGGAAGTCTGACTCACAAACTAGTGGTAAGCCCTAACTGAGTTTCGCGGTGCGCGATCATAGGTTTACCGAGAGGTTAATACACACCTTGGCTCAATCGTGATGGTGAAGACGATACCAATAACAGAACTTAGCTTGCATGATGTGAAGGTTAAATTTAACCTCAGCCCAGCAGAGGATGAGCAATTTTTCCGAGAGTGGCAGGACGAGTTACCAGAACTTACCGACACTGAACAGCAGTCCTTAGAGCAAATTAAGGCTCACATGCTATACCTGGAACAGTACCCGATGGTGGAAGACATTGTCAAAATGGTAGTGTTGTCTCCCTTATTAGGACTAGCGGGTTTTTATGGTTCTCCCTTTCACCTCAAGACAGAGGCCGCAATAGAAATTGCCGCTGTTGAGGAGCACGAAATCCTGCGAGGGCGTATTGATGTGTTGGTGCTACAAGAGCAGTTTTGGGTATTAGTGATTGAATCGAAACAAGCTGGATTCTCTCTCAAGTCAGCAATTCCTCAGGCATTGACCTACATGATGGCTAATCCTAATCAGTTGCGCCCTAGTTTTGGATTGGTGACTAATGGTACTAATTTCCGGTTTTTGAAACTAACAAAATCCAGTAGACCGATGTATGCTCTGTCCGATGAGTTTACCCTCTATCGTGGCAATGACTGGTATTACGTGCTTAGGATCCTTAAGCGCATTGCTCAATTGGTAGTCAATTGAGTTTTCGTTGCCTTTCCCCTGGTAAGCATATGCGCTACGCGCACGCTACGTGAACAGCCGTCAGCTGATAGCTGATAGCTGATAGCTGACGGCTGATAGCTGATAGCTTACCTGTTCCCTGTTCCCAAGTCTAACAATTGTTAACGCTTCAGTTTCCGCTTGAGTGCTGAAGCTAAACCAATCACACCAAAAATAGCTAATTGACTAAAAACTGAACTCCGTTCCGGGACTGTAGCTGATGCTGGAGTCAGTCGTGCTATCCACCCTTCTGTGTTGCCATCGGGATTGATGCCAAATCCAATAACTGTGGAATTGTCATCGGAAATGTCTTGGGCGACCAAATTAGTCCAACCGGTCAAATCCAATTCCAAGTCATCAATCAATACATCCAGCAGGGGGCGCATACCATTGACCCGATCCCAGATAAAAGGTTCTTGACCCCGGAATCCCTCACTTTGTCCGACTACGATCGAACCATCTCCTGAAACGCCGAAGGCTCTACTAAAGAATCCTCCCCCTGGCAAATCCAAGATTCCTACAATACCGGTTTCCTCAGTCCACACAAAGGCTTCTGTACCGCTAAAGTTACCAATTTGAGCACTACCGCTGGAGTTAGCACTAGCGCTTCTGCCTACAATCACTGAGCCATCAGCGGATACATCTGCTGCTCTACTAAAAAAGGGTCCTCCTGGTAAATCTCCTACTCCCACTACTCCGGTTTCTTCTGTCCAGCGAAATCCTTCTATCCCTGAAGCACTAATGCCACCACCTACAATCACCGAGCCATCTGCTGATGCTCTGACCGCTTGGCTACTAAATCCGCCTTCCGGTAAGTCTCCTAATCCCACTAGTCCGGTTTCCGCTGTCCAACGAAATGCTTCTGTGCCTTGAGGACCATTGCTGTTTCCAACTATCACAGTGCCATCGCTGGATATACCGGATGCAAAACTGCTAAACCCGCCTTCTGGTAAGTCTCCCAATCCTATTATCCCAGTTTCTGCTGTCCAGCGGAATGCTTCAGTTGGTGGTATTACTGTAGATGACGAACTAGCAGCGCTAAAGCTAGCACCAACAACAATAGAACCATCTCCAGATACATCAAATGCGGCACTAACAAAAGGACCACCGGGAAGGTCTCCGAGTCCGACGATGCCAGTGTCTTGTGTCCAACGGAAGGCTTCTCCTTCCAAACCATTACCACTGAAACTGGCTCCTACTACAACTGAGCCATCTGCTGATACTGCAGAGCTATCACTACTAAAAATACTTCCAGGTAAATCTCCTAACCCTTGAAAAAAGACTGTAGCAGTTGCTGGGGTTTGGCTATTTAGTACCCATAAGGGGATACCAACTGTGAAGTAAATTACTGTTGGAACAATTCTTTTAGTCATGCTTAATGTGTTTCTAGGTTAATAGGTATATAGCAATTCTTAAATAGGGAATAGGGAGTAGGGAGTAGGGAGTAGGGAGTAGGCAAGAGGCAAGAGGCAAGAGGCAAGAGGGGAAAAATACTGTAGATGCTTACTATGAGAAATTTTATAGGTAAGTATTCAGCTATGAGCTATCACTTAATGCGCTACGGGAATGGCTGACTGCTGACGGTTACTTCACTCAGCAAACTAAGTTATTGATTGTAAATAAATAACTTAGTTTAAATAATTTAGAAAATTTCTACTATTATTCATGAATTCAGCTTAGCTGTATAGCCAGATTGGCGAGAAGTCAAAAAAAGTTAGCCAATCTGGCTGATAATTGGTGATTTATTCGATAATGCCTGTGAAAGATAAGATAATCTTCAGGAGTTTAAATAAACCAATAAGTAAATTAAATTACCATAAATAAAAAAATGGATTAGGATAGTAGTGTCAAAAATGCACAACCGAGTTTTTTAGTGAATTTCAGGAGGTTTACAATATGGATATTAAGGGGATAAATTTAAATGATATCAAAGATATGAAAATTGATCTAACTAAAGAGATAAAGTCAGACCCAAATACTTTTAACTACAGCACCTGCAAAGCACTTATGTTGGATGATTTTGGTGCTGCTACCAAAGAAGAATCAGTATTCCTATCTATTG
This sequence comes from Moorena sp. SIO3H5, assembly GCF_010692395.1. Lineage (GTDB taxonomy): Bacteria > Cyanobacteriota > Cyanobacteriia > Cyanobacteriales > Coleofasciculaceae > Moorena. Next base: position 10,501 of record NZ_JAAHHS010000205.1, on the reverse strand, counting down.
AGCCCTCTGGTGTTCCTGTGGGCAAAAGCGTCGGAATTGGTTTCGACACAATCAAATAAGTTTTAAAACTTTATAGGTATTATGGTAAGGGTATTAGGGATTAGAGTAAGCGTAAACTCTGTAGTAATAGACGGGCGCTTAATACTAGGTTATTACCTTAATCCTTAAAGCCTATAATCTATAACCTTAAACATAATCATCCCACTGATGAAACTTAATTTTTTAAAGTGGGATGGTTTGTCATGGTTATGGAAACTAAAAATAACGTAATTAACAGGTTTTTTAAGTTACCTGATTATTTTTCAACTTAAAAATGCGATTTACTGTAGGTCACGCTACGCGAAGGCTAACTGTTACAAGCCGGAAAAATTAAATAATATAACACTCGTTAAAATTTATATATTCCCTCTATTATTAGGTCAAATAATTTAGTAACAATAACAGAATATAGTGGTTATAAATGGCCTAAGCTAAAGGGTTAAGGGCGCATGGGTTGCGCCCTTAAAATTGATTGGTGTGAGAAGCACTATAGCTACTATATTAACTACTAAAATTTAGCTGTCTGGCCAGATTGGCGAGAACTTAAACAAGTTAGCCAATCTGGCTTACAATTGGTAATTTTTTAAATAAAAATTGAGTTGCAAACGTTTTTTTAGTTAATTTGATGAGGTTTAGATCATGAATATTAAGGATATAGATTTCAGTAATATTAAAATCGATGTGACTAAAGAGATTACCCCTATTAGTGATAATGGTATTGACGTAGTCAAAAAAGATCCCAATCCTTTTGTATTTACCGGCTGCAAAGGATTGATGTTGGGTGATTTTGGTGCTGTTACTGGGAACAAAGCCGTTGGAATTGGTTTCAGCCCAATAAAATAATTATTCAAACTTTCTAGGTTTTATGGTAATGGTATTAGGGATTAGGGTAAGCGTAAATTCTGTAGTAATATACCGGCGCTTAATACTAGGTTATTAACCTAAAAGGCTAATCGCTACAGCCTATAATCTATAACCTTCAACATAATCATCCCACTGATAAAACTTGATTTTTAAAAGTGGGATGGTTTGTCATGGTTATTGAAACTAAAAATGAATGAATTAATAGGTATTTTAACTTACGTAACTATGTTTAAAATAAAAAATGCAATTGACCGTAGGTAACGCTACAGGAACGCTAACTGATTAAAGCCGTAAAAGGTAAATAATAATATAACACTCGTTAAAATTTATATATTTCCTATATTATTAACTCAAGTAATTTCGTAATACTAACCGAATCGAGTGGTTATAAATGGCCTAATAAAAGGGTTAAGAGTGCAACCTATGCGCCCTTAAATTTGATTGGTGTGAGAAGCACTATAGCTACTATAGTAACGAGTAAAATTTAGGTTGATAGCCAGATTGGCGCGAAGTTAAAACCTTTCGCCAATCTGGCTAATAATTGGTGAATCTTTCGATAATACTTGAATAGCAACCGATTTATTTAGTTAATTTCAGGATGTTTTTACCATGAATATTACGGATCTTAAAGTTACTGATATGCCAGTTGAAACAATTAACACAGGCCTCACTTTACCCACAGAAATCAAAGACCCCAATCCTTTTGTATTTACCGGCTGCAAAGCAATTATGTTGGAGGATTTTGATAGTCTTCCTATTATAACAACTATAGAAAGTGCATCAGTAGCAGCAGTTACTGGCTTATAAAAGGAGATATTCCTACCATCCTTAGTTGAAAATAACTCCGATAATTCCTCAAAATTTATAGGTAAGCATTCAGCAGTCAGGCGTTGCTTAATAATGGAATGATTTTAAGAGTTTTCTGGAATGGACATCAGGCATGGAATGGGCATCTTGCGTAGAACTGGCATCTTGCGTAGAACTGGCATCTTGCCAGTTTCATGCTTATTTTCGAGCGGGCAGGATGCCCACTCTACTCTTATTCATTCCATTATTAAGCAACGCCCAGCAGGCTACCGATGTTTTCAAAAAAATTTAGTCGATCTAACTCCCGTCAGATCAAAACCATCAATCAACCAACCACAATAAACTCACTATCAACAGTAGCGGTTAGTGTGCCCTGATCCAGCAGAGCCTGATAAACCATCGCAGCTACCTCACCACGAGTGGCTTCACGCACCGGATTGAGTTTCCTCAGTTCAGGGGAATTCACCACAATCTTCTTTTTAGTAGCAGTTATTACTTGATCTGTGGCATAGCTGGGAATATCTCCTTTGTCATCATAGAGATCCAAAGCATTAGGATCGGATTGTTTTAAACCCAAACCATTTACTAAGGAAACAATCACATCTGCTCGCTTGACATTATCGGCTTGTCCGAAGTTGCCATCAGTATAACCAGAGAGGAATCCACCGCGATAGGCTTTTTGAATCGCATCCTTTGCCCAAGATCCATCACCGACATCTTTGAATTGCTTGGCCTCTCTTATCGCTGAAGGGTTGAACGCTTTGCTAATCAAGGCAGCATATTGAGCACGGTTGATCTTATCGTTAGGTTTAAAGTTAGTGTTGTCAACACCTGAAACTATCTCTTTTTTCAACAATTCCTGAATAAAGGGTTTCGCCCAGTGGTTTTCAATGTCTGCGAATGTGGGTATCCCGTCGTCCTCAAATTTGACAATATATTGATTAGCAATGAGGCTGACTTTGTTAGCATCCACTAAGGCTTGATAAACCATCGCAGCTACTTCAGCACGGGTAGCATTGCGAGTGGGATTGAGTTGCCTGAGATTGCTGTGATTTACGATAATTTCTTTTTTGGTTGCGGTTTTGACAGCCTCAATGGCGTAGGTAGGAATGGAAGCGCTGTCATCGTAGGCTTGTAAGGCATTGGGGCTCGAAGCGGTTAAGTCTAACCCATTCACCAGTGAAACAATTATTTGGGCACGCTGAACCTTGTCTGTGGGTTTGAATGTCCCCCCAGGGTAGCCAGAGAGGAATCCACCACGATAGGCTTGTTGAATATTTTCGTAAGCCCAATAATCAGAAGCAACATCACTGAAATCCTTGGCTTCCCTTTCAGCTGAAGGATTGAAAGCCTTGACCAACAAGGCCGCATATTCAGCACGGGTCATAGTGTTGTCTGGCTTAAAGGTGTCATCAGGAAAGCCACTAATGTATCCTTTACTGTACAATCCCTTGATGAAATCCTCTGCCCAATGACCGGCAATATCCTTTAACTTTTTGTCTCCATTATCAACAGGACCAACAACGCTCACGCCATCAAGATTAATCTTACCACTGACTTTTGAGGCAACTAACACATTGCCCACGGAACTCAGCTCAACGCTGGTGAAATTTTGTAAATCAAACTCACCGTTGTTACGCAGTATGTTTTGCCCTGGGTCACCTGCAGTTCCCAAATCTGGAAAACCATTGCTAGAAACTGACAGACCAAATCTTTCGTTGTTTTCAATCCGATTCTTACGAAGTATCGGTCGAGCGTCCCCAGAAACCACTATCCCAAAGGTGTTTTCAGAGGTTTCGTTCTCGACCAGCCTGGGCGCTGCATTACCATCAACAGCAATGCCATTACCCATTTTTTTACAGATATTCCCTTGGATGTTCCCTTTGGCATCCCTGGTAATCGATATCCCTTGACCCTCTATACCGCTACCAATGAAATTATTATCTTTAATTTCTGGTGTGGCCTCACCAGTGACATTAACCCCTTCACGATTGCACTCTTGCAAGGTACAATTAGCTACTGTAGGGCTACCAGACTCAATCCAGGCTCCAGTGCCTCTGCGCTCACGATTGGTAATAGTTACTCCCGTCAGTTCGGTATCCTTAGCTAGGATAAGGGTCGCGTTTTGACCACCACCAAAACGGGTGTTGAACTCCCCGTTGCCTTCAATTAAGATATCCTTGCCTTTGTTGGCTTCATCGCCTAAAATTTTTATACCAGAGGGAGCTTTCAGGGGGAAGGTTTCACCACTGCTGGTATCATAAGTACCAGGTTTTAGTTCAATCTGGTCACCTGATCCAGCTGACTCGAATGCTTTGGTAATAGTTTTAAAGGGTGTAGATTCGCTACCATCAGCGCTATCATTTCCAGTAGCTGGATTGATGTATAGAGTTGCCATAATTTAGAATTACCCAAAACACTTAAGAACACAGCAAAACGGCGGTGTCACCCATGATAGGGTTCACCACTTACTAATTTCCTGAGCAGGAGGCTAACATTCTTTAGAAAGACTCTTAAGAATTGTTGCCCAGATAGTGTGCCTGCTTTTACTGCCTATATCTCAAAGTTTAAGCCCGATTTTTAGCCTCTTGCTTATTGCCTTTCGCGTAGCGCTATATAAAAAAAAGCCTGCACTCAGCAGGCTACCGATGTTTTAAGAAAGATTTAGTTGATATAACCTTGGTCAGGTCGAAACCATAAATCAACCAACCACAATGTACTCACTATTCACAGCAGCAGTTAGTGTGCCCTGATCGAGCATAGCCTGATAAACCATCGCAGCTACTTCACCACGAGTGGCTTCACGCACGGGATTGAGTTTCCTCTGGTCAGGGGAATTCACCACAATCAGTTTTTTAGTAGCGGTTATTACTTGATCTGTGGCATAGCTGGGAATATCTCCTTTGTCATCATAGAGATCCAAAGCATTGGGGTCTGATTCTTTTAAACCCAAGCCATTAACCAAGGAAACAATCACATCCGCTCGCTTAACATTATCCCCTTGTCCAAAGTTGCCATTAGTGTAACCAGAGAGGAATCCACCGCGATAGGCTTTTTGAATCGCATCCTTTGCCCAAGACCCATCACCGACATCTTTGAAGTCCTTAGCTTCCCTGATCGCTGAAGGGTTGAAGGCTTTGCTAATCAAGGCCGCATATTGAGCACGGTTGATCTTATCGTTAGGTTTAAAGTTAGTGTTGTCAACACCTGAAATTATACCTTCTGCCAACAATCCCTGAATAAACTCCTTCGCCCAGTGGTTTTGAATGTCTGCGAATGTGGGTATCCCGTCGTCCTCAAATTTGACAATATATTGATTAGCAATAAGGCCAACTTTGTTAGCATCCACTAAGGCTTGATAAACCATGGCAGCTACTTCAGCACGGGTAGCATTGCGAGTGGGGTTGAGTTGCCTGAGATTGCTGTGATTTACGATAATTTCTTTTTTGGTTGCGGTTTTGACAGCTTCAATGGCGTAGGTAGGAATGGAACCGCTGTCATCGTAAGCTTGTAAGGCATTGGGACTGGCAGCTGTTAAGTCTAACCCATTGACCAGTGAAACAATGATTTGGGCACGCTGGACCTTGTCTGTGGGTTTGAATGTGCCCCCAGGGTAGCCAGAGAGGAATCCACCACGATAGGCTTGTTTAATCTTGTCGTAAGCCCAATAACTGGAAGCAACATCCGTGAAATCCTTGGCTTCCCTTTCAGCTGAAGGATTGAAAGCGTTGACCAACAAGGCCGCATATTCAGCACGGGTCATGGTTTGGTCTGGCTTAAAGCTGCCATCACCAAAGCCACTAATGTACCCTTCACTGTACAATCCCTCGATGAAATCCTCTGCCCAATGACCAGCAATATCAGTTAACTTTTTATCACCACCAGGTAAGGTATCATCTCCACCGCCACCAACTACGGTATCATCTCCACCGCCACCGACTACGGTATCATCTCCACCGCCACCACCAACTACGGTATCATCTCCACCGCCACCAACTACGGTATCATCTCCACCGCCACCAACTACGGTATCATCTCCACCGCCAGGCACGTCAGCGATCGCATCCTGAATTGAAACCGGACCACTGGCTTTTGAGGCAACTAACACATTGCCCACTGAAATCAACTGGACGCTGGTGAAATTTTGTAAATCAAACTCACCGTTGTTACGCAGTGCGTTTTCCCCTGGGTCTCCTGCGGTTCCCAAATCTGGCAAACCCTTCCCAGAAACTGACAGACCAAATCTTTCGTTGTTTTCAATCCGATTCTTACGCAGTATCGGTCGAGCGTCCCCAGAAACCACTATCCCAAAGATGTTTTCAGAGGTTCTGTTATCGACCAGCCTTGGGGCTGCATTACCATCAACAGCAATGCCATTACCCATTTTTATACAGGTATTTCCTTGGATGTTTCCTTTGGCATCCCTGGTAATCGATATCCCTTGACCCTCTATACCGCTACCAATGAAATTATTATCTTTAATTTCTGGTGTGGCCTCACCAGTGACATTAACCCCTTCACGATTGCACTCAAAGAAGGTACAATTAGCTACTACAGGGCTACCAGACTCAATCCAGGCACCAGTGCCTCTGCGCTCCCGGTTGGTCATAGTGACTCCCTTCAGCTCCGTATCCTTAGCTAGGATAAGGGTCACGTTTTGGCCACCACCGAAACGGGTGTTGAACAACCCGTTGCCTTCAATTAAGATGTCCTTGCCTTTGTTGGCTTCATCCCCTATAATTTTTACACCAGAGGGAGCTTTCAATGGGAAGGTTTCACCACTGCCAGTATTATAAGTACCAGGTTTTAGTTGAATCTGGTCACCTGATCCAGCTGAATCAAATGCTTTGGTAATAGTTTTAAAGGGCGTAGATTCGCTACCATCAGCGCTATCACTTCCAGTAGCTGGATTGACGTATAGAGTTGCCATAATTTAGGATTACCCAAAACGCTTAAGAACACAGCAAAACGGCGGTGTCACCCATGGGAGGGTTCACCACTTGCTAATTTACTGAGCAGGAGGCTAACATTCTTTAGAAATACTCTTAAGAATTGTTGCCCAGATAGTGTGCCTGCTTTTACTGCCTATATCTCACAGTTTAAGCTCGATTTTCAGTAAATGTCCATATTATTAATGAGTCCTTAGTCTTTAGTCTTTAGTCTTTAGCTAAGACCGCGAGAAGCCCCACAACGAACATGCGCAGCATGAGTGTGGGATGAATCGCGGAGCTAGAACTTTGATCAACAGCCTGAAAAAAGTTATACTAAAAATAGTAGGGAAAACAAATTAAGAGCTAACCGCCACCTACGTGCTTAAAAATAGAACTTATTGTATTGTTCCGGTGCGGAGGGGCATCCCGTGTCGTCAATAAAGCTTGCCGTTCGCGTAGCGTGGCCAAAGGCCTTGTATCCGAACCGTTGGGTGGAGTTGGCAAGAAGCCCACACTGTAATCTCTGATTCAGTGTGGGAGTATGTCACTGCTTTGACTTTGGTCTTGGTGATTAGTGCTTTCTCCAAATTGATTAACAGATTGACAAAGATTAGGTCTCCTGGCAGCTACCAAGGATAAAGCACCAATTACCAAGCACCAATTACCAAGCACCAATGACTAATGACTAATGGGACTTAAGCTGATTTACTTTGGATTTCCTGTTCTGGCAAGGTGAGAATCTCTACGCCGTCAGCAGTGACCACTACAGTGTGTTCAAATTGGGCAGAAAGTTTGCGATCGCGTGTTAGAGCTGTCCACTTATCAGCTAGAATTTCCACTTCGTAGGTACCTTCGTTAATCATTGGCTCGATAGTGAAAACCATACCAGCCCGGAGGCGTTTTCCTTTGCCTCTAGTGCCATAGTGAGGAATTTGGGGAGCTGTATGGAAAATCTTGCTAATCCCGTGTCCAACAAAGTCTCGCACTACGGAAAAGCCGTTGGACTCGGCATACTCTTGGATAGCAGCACCAATATCGCCAACTCTTGCTCCTGGCTTGACCTCAGCAATACCACGCATCATACATTCTTCAGTAACTTCCACCAGCTTTTTTGCTAGGGGTGAGGGTGTACCAACACAAAATGTTCTAGAGGTATCCCCGTGATATCCATCCAGCTTTGGTGTTACGTCAACATTAATGATGTCCCCATCTTTAAGGATTTGCTTACCGTTAGGAATACCGTGACAGACAACGTCATTGATACTGGTACAGATAGATTTAGGAAAGCCCTGATAGCCTAAGGGAGCACTGATTGCCCCATGCTCTTTTGTCCAGCGTTCCGCTTCATCATTAATCTCTAGGGTGCTTACCCCTGGCTTAACCATGGGTTCTAAATGGTCTAAGAGTGCAGTGGCTAAGCGTCCAGCAAGACGCATTTTAGCTATTTCTCTACTGGATAAGATGACAATTCGTTCAGCTGCCATGAGTGTTTATTCCGTCAATTACCCGAAAACTTAGGATAAGATACACTATTTGTTGTTTTTTTAATTGTACAATAATTTGATCACTTATTAACGCCGGTGGGCTTGATAGCAATCGGTGAAGTATATTGTGGATTTTAGGGAATCGGGAATCGGGAATCGGGAATCGGGAATTGGGAATTGGGAATTGGGAATCGGGAATCGGGAATCGGGAATCGGGAATCGGGAATTGGGAATTGGGAATCGGGAACAGGTAAAAATGGTATGTAACTGGTCTTTTCGTTGCTATCCAAAGCGAGAATATTTCAATAAAATAGGTCAGTTGATAAGACCAAGTAGGAGTCGATTGTGGAAGTCAAAGCCGCAGTAGCTTTTGAAGCAGGCAAACCGTTATCCATTGAAACGGTTCAGGTAGCCGAACCTAAGGCGGGTGAGGTGATGGTGGAAATTAAAGCAACCGGAGTATGCCATACCGATGCTTATACCCTCTCTGGCGCAGATCCAGAAGGACTATTCCCAGCCATTCTAGGACATGAGGGAGCAGGTGTAGTGGTTGAGGTGGGTGAAGGGGTGACTAGCGTCGAGGTAGGAGACCATGTGATTCCTCTCTATATCCCTGAGTGCCGTCAATGTGAATACTGTTTAAGTGGTAAAACCAATCTCTGTCAGGCAATTCGGAATACCCAAGGACGTGGTTTGATGCCGGATGGTACCAGTCGCTTCTCTGTGGATGACAAAATGCTCCATCATTACATGGGCACATCCACCTTTGCTAACTATACCGTACTGCCAGAAATCGCAGTGGCAAAAATCCGCAAAGATGCTCCCTTTGATAAAGTTTGTTACATCGGTTGCGGAGTTACAACCGGTATTGGTGCTGTGATCAATTCCGCTAAAGTTCAACCAGGTTCGAGAGTCGTGGTATTTGGACTTGGGGGAATTGGTTTGAATGTGATTCAAGGCGCACGGATGGTGGGTGCTAGCCAAATTGTAGGTGTTGATATTAATCCTAAAAAACAACAACTTGCGGAAAAATTCGGCATGACGGATTTTGTCAATCCTAATGAAGTAGAAGGAGATTTAGTCCCTTACATTATTGATTTAACCAAAGGTGGCGCTGATTATAGTTTCGAGTGTATTGGTAATGTTAAAGTGATGCGCCAAGCTCTAGAATGTTGCCACAAAGGTTGGGGTGAATCTATTATTATCGGTGTCGCCGGTGCTGGAGAAGAAATCAATACTCGACCTTTTCAACTGGTGACTGGACGGGTCTGGCGGGGTACAGCTTTTGGGGGAGCTAGAGGACGCACGGATGTTCCTAAAATCGTAGATTGGTATATGGAAGGTAAGATCAATATTGATGACATGATTACCCATGTCATGCCCTTAGAAAAAATTAATGATGCCTTCGATTTGATGCATCAGGGTGAGTCGATTAGGAGTGTGATTACCTTTTGATAGTTGAAGGTGAGTTGGTTTAAGGTTTGTTGGTTTAAGGTTTAAGGTTTGTTGGTTTAAGGTTGAAGGTTGTTCGCGTAGCGTGGCCTTTTGGCCAAGGTTTGAAGGTTGAAGGTTGTTCGCGTAGCGTGGCCTTTTGGCCAAGGTTTGAAGGTTGTTCGCGTAGCGTGGCCTTTTGGCCAAGGTTTGAAGGTTAAGAGTCAATAATATACTGAATTGGAAACATTTCTATTTCATAAAACCTCAGCAGTTAGCGGTCAGCTAAAGGCGTTTTTTCTAAAATAATCGCTATAGGGTGATCGCATTTTTACTCTTTACTATAGCGTTTCTATAAATCATGAGGTACAGATTATTTTTTACCTCTTCTCTCTTCCCTTCCCCTCCTCGGAGGGGTTAGGGGTGGGTTCCTCTTCACTGCTCCCTGCTCCCTGCTCCCTGCTCCCTAAAAACCAGAAATTTGTACCTCGTATAATTGCTATAACTCCTCTATTATGTCCTAAATATACCTTTATTTTCTATATCTCATTCAGGTCTTAAAAAAAATTATAAAAACCCTTGACAACTAATACTATACTCATTATGATTATAGTATACAAGCTACAAGCAAAAGGTGACCATTATGGATTCCGAATTTCGCCCAAACCCAGAGACAAATCCCGAGGATATAACTCCTAGTAATAATCCTCAAGAATCGTTTCCTAAAAAATACCCGGTTCAGCATATTTTGAGGGGCTCCCGCAAGGGCATAATTAACACCATGCATTCCCTCTATGCAGTGGGTTATGCCGAAATCTCCGAGTGGAGTCCTGTGCAGCCGACGGGGCTTCCTGGGGAATTTATTACGATGATGACTAAGTACATAACTCGTGCGGCTTGTTCTAAGTAGGAGCCTCTAGAAAATAGAGGGGTATGACTTAGGTA
>NZ_JAAHHS010000204.1 GCF_010692395.1 Moorena sp. SIO3H5 | reverse complement strand
AGAGCGCATCCTTAAACTGCGATTTTCCGAGATTCCTGTCGAGATATCCGTCAGAATTCAAGCCTTAACTCTCGAACAATTAGAAGAGTTGATGGCAACAGCATTAACCGTTAACTCCCTAGATGAGTTTAGTCAACATTTGCCCAAGTAATGTAAGCATATGCGCTACGCGCACGCTACGCGAACAGCGGTCAGCGGTCAGCGGTCAGCTTTGTGAGATAGGCTTCTAACTTGTGACTTTCGTGACTATTAAACGAATGCTTACCTGTTGTCTTGATGCAATAGCGAGTGGGGGAAACCCCAAAGACCGCCCTGCATCGCTTATTCAAAAGCTGTTCTTGTAGCGTGCCCTATCCCATCAGCTGATAGCTGATAACTGATAGCTGATAACTGATAGCTGATAACTGATAGCTGACAGTGTCACACCTCATCTCCTTTGTGCGGTTAGGGGTGGGTTACTCTTGCCTCTTGCCTAGGCTCAGCAACCCTAACAAACCGGCACCATAAGCAGGCTCATGGCGAGGCCAAATCACGTTAGCATTAGGGCAAAGCATGACAAGGGATGATTCAAATTGCTGACGGATTGAGGAAAGACCATGCCATACACTTCCGGTGGTTACTACCTCACATTCTGAGTCAGGGGTAAAGACGCTTTCAATTACAACTTGGGTAGCTCTTGCTAGTTGATTAACTGTATCTTCGATAATGCTAATGGCTACCTGATCGCCTTCAGCGGCTGCTTGATCCACAATTGGTGCTAAGGATGCAATTTCTTTGACACCCCACCCTGGCTGATAGATGACATCTGTGATATAATTGAAGTTTGATAAGTTAAAATGGGTAGTGAAGCGCTCCTGAAGACTAGTTGCTCTTAGACTAGTTACTGCGCAACCATCATAGGCGTTGATAGCGGCTCGTAATCCAGAGATGGCTATTTGATAGGCACTGCCAACATCTCCTAGGATATGCCCCCAGCCACCAACTCGCTTGGTGTTTCCCTGGGCATTGCGTCCAAAAACGATTGAGCCGGTGCCTGCGATCGCAACAACTCCCACAGGCTTACCGACTCCTCCCACTAAGGCAATCAAAGCATCATCACAAATAACAACATTAGAGGGGAGTAATGCCCAAGTGACCGGAATTGTCTGACTTGACAACAACTGTTGGACGAAGCCTCGCACCACTTCTCTATCTCGTGGACGACCAACACCGGCTAATCCCAAACAAATCGCTTCCACTGTGACCGATTCCATGGATAGTTTAGCGGAAGCTTGTTGGGTGGCGAGGCGAATGGCTGATTCTATGGAGGCGAAAGCGGTTTTGATACCAACGGTGTGATAGTTGGAGGCGTCGGCTTCTCCTCGACCTAGGACTTGACCTTGGTGGTTGAGGACTACACAAAGGGTTTTACTGGCACCGCCATCTATTCCGATTACACAGGTGGTCATTTATAGTAACTATCATACTCATGAGGTGCAAATATCTGGGTTTTAGGGAGCAGGGAGCAGGGAGCAGGGAGCAGGGATTAACTAATAGGCAATAGACATGCTAGCAATAAGAAAAAAATCTGTACCTCATAGTCATGCTAAAAGCTAGTTAATTTATTAACTCTGTAGAAGCAAGAAATTGAAACTGGCAAGATGCCAGTTCCACCAAGATGCCAGTTCTACCCAAGATGCCAGTTCTACCAAGATGCCAGTTCCGCATCAGCAAAGAAATGAAACTGGCAAGATGCCAGTTCTACCCAAGATGCCAGTTCTACCAAGATGCCAGTTCTACTAAGATGCCAGTTTAGCGATCGCATTCAAAACCAGCCAAAAGCCTACAATTAGTTATTGTCTGAGTCTTCTTGCTTGAGAAGGGCATCGACTAATACTGTGACTTGCACAAGGGAATTGATCACATCACTGGCTTGGGTAAAGGGTTTACCTTCATACTCGCAGTAGGCTGACCAGATCACAGGAATAGCAATCAGTCCGACGAGCCAATGCTTGATGGTTTTAGGATTATACATGGGCAGGGAAAAAAACAACAGCCTCATCTGTTTTTGTTAACTCTCTCCAAATAGCCATTCCATGCCAAATCGAGCTAGAGAGCCCATTTCAAAAATTTTTTCCGACTTTGCATAGAATCCGGGGTTAACCACCGTTAAATATTTAGTAACTAAAGTGCATGAAGGAGATGGATTGAGATGGAGTTAACCCATGGACGCACTGGACGAACGACTGCAACAGTTAGCTTTGGAGGCTCAACAGCATTCCCCAAAAAGCCGTGACCGTCGTCTAGCCCTGACTCGGCTGATTCAAATGATTCAAGCATCGGGCAGATTATCTCGCAGGAGATATGACACTCCCCAGGAGGTTTACGATGAAGCACTTCAAGAGACTTGGTTGTATGTGTTTAAAAAAATTGACACTTATCAACCGAGAGGTCCGGTGATTAACTGGGTCAATTACGTTCTCAAGAGGCGGTTGAATGATGCCAGGCAACTACATACCAAACAGGGACGGGAGTATTCACTAGATGCACCAATAAACTCTTCCGATGGGGGTAAAGTTAATCAATCAGGTATGACCTATTTAGATACTATTCCCCAACGAGAAGAAACTCCTTTACCTTCCCAGCTTGTACGTCAGTGTATTGAAGAAGACTCTGACGGGCTGTTTGCCAGCAAACACGTTAAAGGACATCCTAAAGCCAACTTCAGAACTATAGCTCTTTTATACCTAGACCGGAAGAGTTGGCAACAGACTGCTGTTGCAGTTGGGTTAGAGCCAAAGCAAGCATCAACGGTGCAAAGTTTTTACTGGCGCTGTTGCAAGTATTTTGCTGACACGTTTAAGGAATACTTGCAGTCATAACTGACAAATAAGATTCAATTAAGGATACTCAACAATGAATAACTTAACAGAGCGTTTGAGATTTTCTGTGCCTCTTACCCGAGATGCCTATCAGCTGGCAGAAACATTTAGTCGGGAACAGCACGAACCGGACAAAGCTCAACAAGTTTACCTAAATACATTGGCGGTTTATGCGGTAAATTTTTACTGCCAGTGTATTGAAGTGGAAACAGATTTAAAAGGGAGTGATAGCTGGAATTCGGTACTACGCTCGCTGATGGATGTGGCAGATTTGCTGGTTAAAGATTGGGGAAAATTGGAATGTCGTCCCGTTCTCCCTGGAGAGCTATTTTGTAATCTACCGCCAGAAAGTCAGCAAGACCGAGTTGGTTATGTAGTGGTGGAAATTAACGAGCAAACGAATCAAGCAACGCTACTAGGATTTACCAAAATAGCACCTACTAGTTCTTTGGAGATTAGTCAATTATCTCTAGAACATTTAATTAAGCTATTTCCAGAAAAACCGGAAATAGCATCAGCTCGATTGCGTCGGCGACTAAAAGTTAAAAAGCCCTCAAGCAACCCTGAGATTGCTCCATGCTCTGAAGATAACTACTAAAAACTCCAGGAGATTTATCTATGATGAGAGTTTTAGTAAGTCTAGGAGTTTTGATGAATCTCCTGTTAGATAGAGAGCCTTTTCTGGAAGATACGCTAAGATTGCTCGAAATCATTGAATCTGGGCAAATTGAAGGCTATGTCACGGAGAAAAGCCTACATCATTTTCTACATGAAGCTACAAACAATAAAGGATTTAAAGATGCGATAGGAATAGTCAATGATATACTATATATCTTAAAACTATGCCCTGACGAATACCAACTATTGAGGCAAGCAAAATTATCACAGTCTGAAAATTTTGAAGCTATAGAACAGTTATGTGCCGAGACTCTTGACCTTTGTTTAATTGTCCCAGAAGAACCGGAAGAATGGGTAAATTTGCCTGTTTTATCGGTAAAAAAATGTCTAGAGCGCAGGTCTCTAGAAGAACAAATACTCTATCCGAAAGGGTCAGATGTGCTAAACTTATGGGAATGGTTTAAGGGTAATTTTAAAGTAGATTGGCAGTCGGTTAGCGATTTGCTGTCTCCACAACTTAGACCAGCATTTAGAAATACCGAAGACCAGCAAGAACGATCTAAACTGATTGATTTATTTGATTTAGGGCTAGAACTAGCAGGTAATGCTGTCGTTTTAATTATTACTGTCCGAAAAATTGACAAGGAAACTGCCAGCGTTCGAGCCCAAGTTTATCCAAGAGGTGAGGCACTAACCTTACCTCCGAATTTGAAACTATCGGTACTGACTGCAACCGGAGAGGTTTTTACCGAAGTAACTGCCAGAAGTAATGATGAATTCATCCAATATCAGTTTAATGCCCAACGGGGAGATGACTTCGGAATTCAGCTTTCTTTAGGTGAAGCCTGCATTATCGAAAGGTTTCATCTGTAATCCAAAGCTGCAGAATTCTGCAAGAGGGATGGGCAATGAAGCAGTTATCAATCTTGACATTATATGGAGAATTTGATCAGGGGTTTGATGCCACCCTGGAAATTCGGCAAGGGGATCTCCATTCTCCGTCCCAAACTCGGATAAAAGGGCGGTTGTCGGGAAATCGAGACTTACTCAACTGTTATCGCCATTGGCAGCAACGGTATCTGAGTTTGGAAATGCTATTTCGTGCTCTGAGTGCCAATGCCGAACAAGTGACCAATTCATCCCAGCGGGGTGAAGCCTTTGCGGCTTGTCGGCAAGGGGCTGAGGTTTTGGAAGGGAGTCTTAATCACTGGCTCAATACTGACCTAGACTTTCGCTCGATTCGGGATAAGTTATTGCGCTCGGGGAAAAAATTTCAACTGCTGTTACAGACCAATAATCCCTGGCTGCGTCGGTTTCCCTGGCACCGCTGGGATTTACTGGCGGAAGCCCAGGCGGACGTTGCCCTGAGTGCCCTTGAATACGATTGTCCCAACCCCCTTAACCAGCAGACTACCCCCAAGGGCAAGGTGAAAATTCTGGCAATTTTGGGTCAGGGTGCCGGTCTTAACCAGCAAGCTGATCAGCAGGCGTTGGAGGAGTTGGCGGGTCAGGCGGGGGCACAAATTACCTGGCGGCAGGAACCCCAGGCATCGGAGTTGAATCAGCAGTTATGGGAGCAGGGGTGGGATATTCTGTTTTTTGCTGGTCACAGTGGCACTTCCCAAGAGGGGCAGCGGGGGGAAATTCAACTCAATCAGACCGAACGGTTGACTATCGATGATCTGCGGTTTGCCTTGAAGAAAGCGATCGCACGAGGGTTGCAGTTAGCTATCTTTAATTCCTGTGATGGTCTCGGCTTAGCCTACCAGTTGGCAGCACAGCAGGATTTGTATTTGCCCCAGGTGATTGTGATGGCCGAGAAAGTGCCAGACCCAGTATCACCCAAGTTTTTGCGGTATTTTCTGGAAGCTTACATCCGGGGTGAGTCTCTGTATAGCTCCGTGGCAGAAGCACGGGAAAAATTACATGGCTGGGAACAAGAGTATCCCTGTGCCAGTTGGTTACCGGTGGTTTGCCAAAACCCTACCGTTCAACCCCCCACTTGGAAAGAATTACGCTATGGTCCGATCAACCAGTCTCCTTGGCAGTTACCCCGCACGGCTGTGATTGCCAGTTTTCTGGTTACCCTTGCCCTGATGGTGGTGCGACCATTGGGGGTAATCCAACCCTGGGAGTTACAGGCTTATGACCAATTTATGCGCTGGCGACCCGACCAAGGGGTTGACCCGAGGCTGTTAGTGGTTGAAATAACTGAGGAGGATTTTAAGTATCAGGATGACCAGGGTATGAAGCGTAAGTGGTCCCTGTCTGATGCGGCTTTGGCTCAACTGTTGGATAAATTACAGGCTCATCACCCTCGTGCCATTGGCTTGGATATCTATCGGGATTTTCCGGTCAGTGAGGAATATCAGGATTTGGCTAATCCCTTGGCAAGGATGGATAACTTTTTTGCGGTGTGTGAAGCTAGTAACCCCACTCGTAACTATCGTGGTATTGCCCCACCCCCAGAAGTGCCACCGGAACGTTTGGGCTTTACCGATGTGGTGATTGACTCCGATGGCATACTGCGCCGTTATCTTTGGTATGCTACCTTTAACAGTGATTCCCCTTGTCAGACTGAGATGTCTCTAAGTTTGCAGTTAGCACTACATTACTTAGCTGCAGAGGGGATTGACCCTAAGGTCACACCAGAGAGTGAGGTGCAATTAGGGGAAACCACGTTAAGGTCGTTGCCTGGTTATGCCGGTAATTACTCCGGAACGAGTAATGCTGGCTATCAGATGCTATTGGATTATCGCACTCCTGGTGATATCGCCCAAAGAGTTACCCTAAAACAGATTTTAACGGATCAATTTGAACCGAGTTGGGTTAAAGACCGGGTAGTTTTGATTGGTGTTACTGCCCATAGCATTAAAGATGATTTCCGCACTCCTTTTAGTCAGGATTCAAACCAGACTATGCGTGGTGTCTTTATTCATGCTCAGATGGTTAGTCAGATTCTGAGTGCGGTGAAAGATGGACGACAACCGTTGTGGGTATGGTCTCAGGGGGGAGAGTTTTTCTGGATTTGGGGTTGGGGGAGTCTAGGGGGTTTCTTGGTTTTGGTCTGTAAACGACTCGTTTATGGGATGGGAGTAGGTATCGCCAATCTGGTAGTTTTATCTGGTGTTTGCTTTGTTGTCTTTATTCAAGGTTGGTGGATACCTTTAGTCCCTTCGGGTTTGGCTTTTGTAGCTACAGGGATGATTGTTGGTTACAATAAGACTCTATCTATGAGTTACTCTGCTCTTAGTAATTGAAAGGAGTAATGGCTAATGGTAATGATTTTTTTCACTGCTTTACATATTTTAAATTGCCATTGGTTTGAGATTGGTAGTGCCCTAGTTTACAGTTGACTAATTAATATCTTTTTTGATTAATACATTGCCTATAAACTAATTTGGAGATGTTTAATGATTCTTAAAAAAATGCGTATACAACAGATAATTATTGTTCTGACTTTAAGTTTTGTATTTAGTTTGGAACCTCAGAGAGTCACGGCTGTAGAGGTCAGTCAACCCCTAACTAACTTCCTGAAAGGATTAAAGTTTACTCTACCTCCTAAAGGAGCACCTGGTAAACGTAAGGGTGGAGGAAGTCGTGGCGACTATTGTTCAGCTATTGCATTGGTTCCTGGTACTAATTTTGGCTTAACTACTAATGAACGTCCTACTTTTTGGTTTTATGTGTCCTCTTCACAAAGAAGAAGACGGCAAGCAGAGTTTTGGCTGCGGGATAAGGAAATTAATCAAGTCTACCAAGAAACATTCACGCTCAAAAATACGCCGGGAATTGTCAAAATAACTCTACCGGAAACGGTTTCACCACTTGTTTTTGAAGATTTATATCGTTGGGGTTTCTCTGTGAGTTGCAATCCCACAGACCGATTATATTATGATTTCGTTAGTGGTGGAGTTGAAAGAATCTATATGACTTCTGATTTAGAGAAGCAGTTAGAAGGCAAGAATCCCCGGGAGCGTATTGCTGTTTATGCCCAACAAGGGTTGTGGTTTGATGCCCTAACTACTTTAGCTGAACTGCGTTTGGCTAATCCCGAGGATAAATCACTCGATGAAGACTGGATGGAGTTATTGCACCAGGTGGGTTTGGAGGAAATTGACTCAAAGCCTTTAGTTGATTGTTGTACTGCTCAAAATTAACGAATCAATGGGTAACTTTTGAACATCAAAATCCTATTATTACCTATTTCATTTGGCGTTATTTTCGGTGTGATAACTATGAAATTTAAAAGATTTAGATTAATTATCCTTCTGGCTTGGTTAGGTAGTTTCTCCCCACCGTTGCTATTTAATGTTTCAACCATATTCTCAGCTTCTCCAGCATTAGCTCAAACTTTAGAAAGCCGTAAAGTGGAAGCTGACCGACTTTTTAATCAAGGTATTGGGCAGTTTCAAGTCAGCGAATTTCGCGAAGCATTGCAGTCTTGGCAGAAGGCAGTCACTATTTATCGAGAAGGAGACCGGCAAGGCGAGGCTAACTCTTTGGACAATCTCGGCAATGCTTACCTTGTACTGGGGGACTACCCAAAGGCCATTGATTTTCTCCAGCAAAGTTTGGATATTGCACGAGAAATAGGAGACCGGCAAGGTGAGGCTAACTCTTTGGACAATCTCGGCCTTACTTACAATTCCCTGGGGGACTACCCAAAAGCTATTGAAAACTACCAGCAAAGTTTGGATATTGCACGAGAAATAGGAGACCGGCAAGGTGAGGCTAACTCTTTGAACAATCTCGGCCTTACTTACAATTCCCTGGGGGACTACCCAAAAGCTATTGATTTCCTCCAACAGAGTTTGGCTATCAAAAGAGCAATAGGTGATCGCTTTGGTGAGGCGTCCTCTCTGAACAATCTCGGTGGTGCTTACCATGCCCTGGGGGACTACCGAAAGGCGATTGAAAACTACCAGCAGAGTTTAACCATTGCACGAGAAATAGGAGACCGGCAAGGTGAGGCTAACTCTTTGAACAATCTCGGCCATGCTTACCAAAACCTGGGGCATTACCGAAAGGCAATTGAAAACCACCAGCAGAGTTTAACCATTGCACGAGAAATAGGACACCGGCAATATGAGGCTAACTCACTGAACAATCTCGGTAATGCTTACGACAACCTGGGGGACTACCAAAAGGCCATTGAATACCTCCAGCAAAGTTTAACGATTACACGAGCAATAGGCAATCGCAAAGGTGAGGCTAACTCACTGGGCAATCTCGGTAGTGTTTACAAAACTCTGGGGGACTACCCAAAGGCCATTGAATACCTCCAGCAGAGTTTAACCATTGCAAGAGAAATAGGTGACAGACAAGGTGAGGGTGCATCTCTAAACAATCTCGGCCATGCTTACCAAAACCTGGGGGACTACCCAAAAGCTATTGAATACCTCCAGCAGAGTTTAACCATTGCACGAGAAATAGGCGATCGCCAAGGTGTGGCTAACTCACTGAACAATCTTGGTGTTGCTTACTACAACCTGGGGGACTACCAAAAGGCCATTAAAAACCACCAGCAGAGTTTAACCATTGCACGAGAAAATCGCCAAGGTGTGGCTTGCCTTCTGTGCAATCTCGGTAATGCTTACGACAATCTGGGGGACTACCGAAAGGCGATTGAAAACTACCAGCAGAGTTTAACCATTGCACGAGACATAGGAAATCGCTCAGGTGAGGCTAACTCACTGAACAATCTCGGCAATGCTTACTATTCCCTGGGGGAGTCCCAAAGGCAATTAATTTCCAGCGGCAGAGCTTAATGATTGCACAAGCCATAGGCGATCGCCTTGGTGAGGCTAACTCACTGAACAATCTCGGTGTTGCTTACAGAAACCTAGGGGACTACCGAAAGGCCATTGAATACCTCAAGCAAAGTTTAGCTATTGCACGAGCAATACAATACCGGCAGCAGGAAGGAAACTCCCTCAATAACTTAGGATATGCTCTGTTTAAATCAGGTGATCTTGGACAAGCTGAAACCACCCTCACTAAAGCAATCGAGGTTAAGGAATCTCTACGACCAGGCTTGCCAGATAACCTTCAAATTACCCTATCCGAGCAGCAATCTAATATCTATCGCACTTTGCAGCAAGTTCTAATTGCTCGAAATAAAACGGATGCTGCATTGGAAATTGCGGAAAGGGGACGTGCTCGTGCCTTGGCGGAATTACTGACAAAGGAGTTATCCCCAGAACTAGATACTCCAATAACTAAACCTAGCCTGGAGACAATCAAACAGGTTGCCCAGCAACAGAAGGCCACACTTGTGGTATACTCTGTTATTCCCGATGAAGGAATCTATATTTGGGTGATCCAGCCTACGGGCAAAATTGAATGGCGCTCGGTTGAACTACCTCCAGATACCTCTCTCGAAGACCTGATTAACCACGGATATGATTGCCTTGCAGACCATGGTCAATGTCGCAGTAGTAAATCTTCTGGGCAACCGTCCCAAGGTGATTGGGTTAAACTCAAGGATGACCAGTTCCAGGAACCCTGGCAAGTAGTTGAAGTTAATGCTCAACAAGGTACTTTACGACTCAAGTTACCAGGATGGGAAGAAGGGGTAACAGTGGAGCGCCCCATTACTGATGTTGTCACAATTGTCGATTCCCCTAATATTGAGAAACCACGGTTACAACAGCTTCATCAACTGTTGATTGAGCCGATTGCAGACTTACTGCCCAAGGATGAAAATGCCCGTGTAGTCTTCATCCCTCACAGAGAACTGTTTTCTGTACCTTTCCCAGCCCTGCAAGACCAGGAGGGAAACTACTTAATTGAGAAACACACCATCCTTACTGCTCCTTCTATCCAAGTCTTGGGCTTAACCCATCAGAAACGGAAAAACCTTCCTAATTCAGCCCAAACTGCCCTGGTAGTTGGTAATCCTACCATGCCCAAGGTACCACCAGCTGCTGGAGAAGAACCTAAACAATTAGGTTCTCTCGATGGTGCTGAACAGGAAGCTAAATACATTGCTTCCGAGTTAAACGCTCAACCCCTATTGGGACAAGACGCTACGGAAGCCATAGTTAAACGTCAGATGCCTAGCGCTAGGTATATTCATTTAGCTACCCACGGGTTATTTGATCCCAAGCGTATTGGAGGTATTGGGAGTGCGATCGCCTTGGCTCCTTCTGTAGGAGAGGACGGACTACTAACTGCGGAAGAAATCTTTGACATGAAACTCAGTGCGGAACTGGTAGTAGTCAGTGCCTGCGAGACCGGAGTCGGTCACATCAACAGTGAGGGGGTGATTGGTTTATCTCGGTCCTTAGTTGCAGCCGGTGTTCCCAGTGTGATGGTGTCCTTGTGGTCAATCCCTGATGATAAAACCACAGAATTGATGACCGAGTTTTATCGGAATCTGAACAGCACAGGGGATAAAGCGCAAGCGTTGCGCCAAGCGATGTTGACCATGATTCCGAAGTCAGGTAATCCGAAAGATTGGGCAGCATTTACGTTGATTGGGGAAGCGCTGTAGGGGAATCGGGAATCGGGAATCGGGAATCGGGAATCGGGAATCGGGAATCGGGAGTAGGCCATAGGGGAGAAAGAAGAGGGAATTTCGGGATTGGGGAAAAATCCTGTGTATCTAATTAGTATGAGAACCGCTATAGCATTTCTAAATAGGTTATGAACAATCTTGCTGATTTCTCATAATACCAAAAAATCCTCCAAGCTTTTCCATACTGCTTCCTGCTCCCTTTTTAGATCAATCCTATTTTTAAAACTATAAATAACTATATATAGATAATAACTATATCTTTAGGGTAAAACTAGGATTAATTGGTAGTATTAAGGTTGATCATTAGTATAATTTAAATCAATAAGAGTATAGGAGTTGCTATCCTTTAAATTAAGCAAGTTAATTATAAAGCTTTTCAAGAAATTAAACAAGCTAATTATTGCTACGAGCATTGTATTGTTAATTATTATGAGCAACCATACTTTCCTCGCAGATGGGATTGACAGTTCCAAAGTTTTGGTCAACCCAGCTTCAGCAGAAGGATCAACTGATGTCTTTGGTTACACCCCTACCTTCGAGCAGGAATTGAAGAAGATTGGACAGATTTCACCCCAGGAATTTGCTAAACGCTACGATGCCAAGGTTGATTATATAACACAAATTAGTTGGAATCCGACCAAGGCTAAATTTTGGAACTTGTTCAATCCTTCTCCGAAAAAGCATAATCATAAGACCAATCGTGGAAATGATTCCCACTACAACTTTTGCCTCAATTCAGATGAACTGGCAGTATTCAAGAAACAAGGCTTTGTTGTCAGTGAGCGCATGGGGGCACATAGTTTCGCTGAGTTATTTTACCGAATCTATAGCAACGATTTACCAGTTTTCGTTTCCGCTGATGCCTTGCTTCATGCTTGGCATCGTTCTTATGACGCGATCTTGGAAGAACTAGAAGAAAGTTATCTTGCCACATCACTAGATGAAATTCTCACAGGAATGGCAGATAAAATCCCAGAAGCCAGTAATCAATATGGCAATGGTGTCCTTGACCTAAGTTTAATCGATGCCGACTACTTTCTAGCAGTCGCTCGTTCGTTATTGGCAGGAGAAACAGTTAAGACCAAATTAAATCAGGATGCCCGTGTGGCAGCAACCCTCAACGCCATAGAAGCAGAGCAAATCGAGGAGGAATTTAAGCTGTTTGGGCGTGACCGCGACATGGATTTTTCTCAATTCAAAGTACGTGGGCATTATGAGAACTCCGAGACTCTTAAAAAATATTTCCAGGCGGTAATGTGGTGCGGTAGAGTTGATCTACGGATTACAGGTAAACCAGAAGAAGCGTCTTCACGGGAATTGGGTACAGCTATAATCCTCAATGATCTGTTAAAACAATCTGGTAAGTTCGAGCAATGGCAAGATTTTGACCAAATGCTCCAGACCTTTGTCGGTGCAACTGATTCCATGACCTTTGCTCAACTAGCTGACCTATTAAAACAAGCTAAGATTAAATCTCCGACAGATATTAAAGATTTATCTACATTAAAGCAGCTGCAAACTGAAATTTTAGCTAACCACGTAGGTTTTCAAAACATCAGGAGTCATGTTTACGTTAGTCCGGAAGACGATAATCAGACTAAAGATATAATACCCCATTCGTTTACAGTTATCGGTCAAAAGTTTATTTTGGATAGCTGGATGTTGAGCAAAGTCGTCTACGATGATATTATTTGGAATCGCAAGAAAGTTCAGCGTCGCGTACCAAGTGGATTAGATGTAGCATTTGCAACCCTAGGAAACACTCAAGTAGTACCAGAACTGGTTGATCGGATGAGAAACCAGAATGGGGATAAGTTCCGAGATGGTCTCAACTATCAACACAACCTAGCGGCAGCCTTTAATGTAGTTGATCAGCTAAATCCTTCTGCCTGGGAAGACAACCTTTACATGCATTGGCTGGCAACCTTGCGGGAACTTTCCAAACCCACTACGGACTCGAAATACCCAGAAGCCATGCGTACCCGTGCCTGGGGGATGAAGACACTCAATACACAACTAGCGTCATGGACACAACTGCGTCACGACACCATCCTTTATGCCAAACAATCCTACACCGCTACAACCAGATGCTACTATCCAGCCGGTTTTGTGGAGCCGAGACCGGAATTCTGGGAACGCTTTGAAAAAATGGCTGTGCTAGCAGGGCAGCTAATTGAAAACACTCCCTTTCCAGAGCGCTTCCGAAAGATTCAGCAAAAACAAACTAAATTCTTCAAGAATTTCAGCCAGCAGTTAACTATCCTGAAGGAGATAGCACTCAAGGAATTAGCACAACAGGAACTTACCGAAGCCCAAACGAACTTCCTAGAAAAAGTTGTTGAAATTGAACGGTTTGCTTCAGGGGGTCCGACTTATAGCGGTTGGTATCCCAGCCTTTTCTATAAGAAACCTGATGATTCTGATAAGTGGGATGCCATTGTTGCCGATGTACACACAAATGTACCTGACCCAATGGTGGGAGATCCAGGCAGTGTACTTCACCAGGGCGTGGGTAATATCGATTTGTTGATGATTGCAGTGGACAATGGTGAAGACAAAATGGTTTTTGCTGGACCAGTGTTGAGCCATTATGAATTTGAGATGCCAGGAGTATCCCGTAAATCAGATTCTGAATGGAAAAAAGATATCCAAACTGGCAAGCTTCCACCTCGCCCCAACTGGACAAAAAGCTATCTTGTAGTTGATTAATTCTTGAATTAGTTCTCTCTTCCTGGGGAATAGGGAATAGGGAATAGGGAGTAGGGAGTAGGGAGTAGGGAGTAGGGAAAAATTTTGA
>NZ_JAAHHS010000203.1 GCF_010692395.1 Moorena sp. SIO3H5 | reverse complement strand
CCTAGAAGCCGCACAAGCCATTACCAATAATAGACAGCGAGCCCATGCCCTGAGCTCACTAGCACCACAGTTGCCGGAAATCTTACCAGAAGCCCTAGAAGCCGCACAAGCCATTACCAATAATAGACAGCGAGCCCATGCCCTGAGCTCACTAGCACCACAGTTGCCGGAAATCTTACCAGAAGCCCTAGAAGCCGCACAAGCCATTACCAATAATAGAGACCGAGT
This sequence comes from Moorena sp. SIO3H5, assembly GCF_010692395.1. Taxonomy (GTDB): domain Bacteria; phylum Cyanobacteriota; class Cyanobacteriia; order Cyanobacteriales; family Coleofasciculaceae; genus Moorena. The sequence goes on along the minus strand of NZ_JAAHHS010000203.1, from coordinate 13,587 downwards.
CTATGCCCTGAGCTCACTAGCACCACAGTTGCCGGAAATCTTACCAGAAGCCCTAGAAGCCGCACAAGCCATTACCGATGAATGGGAGCGAGCCGATGCCCTGAGCTCACTAGCACCACAGTTGCCGGAAAACCTACTCCCAGAAGCCCTAGAAGCCGCACAAGCCATTACCAATAATAGACAGCGAGCCCATGCCCTGAGTAACCTAGCACCACAGTTGCCGGAAATTTTACCAGAAGCCCTAGAAGCCGCAACAGCCATTACCGATTGGAGCCGAGCCAGAGCCCTGAGAGAACTAGCACCACATTTCCCTCAAATCTTACCAGAAGCCCTAGAAGCCGCACAAGCCATTACCAATAATAGAGACCGAGCCCATGCCCTGAGGGCACTAGCACGACATTTCCCGGAAAACCTACTCCCAGAAGCCCTAGAAGCCGCACGAGCTATTACCAATAATAGACAGCGAGCCGATTCCCTGAGACAACTAGCAGCAGATTGCCCAGAAAGCCTACTTTCAGAAGTCCTAGAAACAGCACGGGCAATTCAGTCTGAGTATCACCGAGCCATAACCTTCAGTGGACTAATCGAAAATCCCCACTTTTCCCTCCAAGAGGACGTTTCCCTTTGGCAAGAGTTTCTTCACACCTTGGCTTGTCGCGATCGCCAGCACTTCTTAGAAGACCTGGTTAATCTCAGTCCAACTATTATCTCTTTGGGAGGCAAAGAAGCTCTGGCTGCAATTGTTGAAGGGATTAAGGATGTGAGTCGGTGGTGGCCCTAGATCAGAATTAAAAAGCGTTACAAACAACTATTTTAGCAATTATTTATATATTGTTTTTGTAACCATCATTACACCCATTTATAGATAGTATTTTAAAACAAATAATCAAACCAAATACTGATTTATAATAATACAAAAACTTATACTATTTCTTTCCTTTTTCTTAATTTAAACTATCCTGTAACCATGCTATATCTTTAACTAGGATTCAACAAAATAGGATTAACCAACAATGCTGGATTTTCTCAATCCCATCCTAGGACGCAACCCAGAACAGATGAAAGCCAACGTGGAAATTTACACCTGGCAAGCTTGCCCCTTCTGTATCCGAGCGAAGCTATTGCTATGGTGGAAAGGGGTTGACTACACGGAGTATAAAATCGATGGGGACGACAATGCCAGAAACCAGATGGCAGAACGAGCCAACGGAGGCCGAACGGTACCCCAAATTTTTATCAATAACCAACACATTGGCGGTTGCGATGAGTTGTATGATTTAGACGCTAAGGCACAATTGGAATCTTTGTTAACTCAGGCAGCGAGCTAATGGGAATCGGGAATCGGGAATCGGGAATCGGGAATCGGGAATCGGGAACAGGGAACAGAGAGGGTTGCTGATTATGGGTATGATTTTGCCCCCCTAGGGAGGGTTTTCAAAGTTTTCCGCAAGATTATGATCCCCCCCAGCCCCCCTTAAAAAAAGGGGGGAGCCATACTCGCTCGTCCCCCTTTTTTAAGGGGGATTTAGGGGGATATCCGCACTCAAAGTCCCCCTTTTTTAAGGGGGATTTAGGGGGATCTCCGATGTTCCCTGTTCCCTACCTTTAAAGTTAACTTTTCAACTTAGTGCAAGATCGGAATAGAAGAGTTAAGGTTGATTGGTTAAGCTTTCAGGGTGAATAACAATAGTGAAACGTTTAGTTATTAGTGCCTTAGTCTTCGTGATCATGCTGGGAGTAGTAGCATTACCTGCAGCTGCTACGGTCAAGCGCTATCAAATTAGTGAATCGCCTAATGTTGATCTGTCTTTAGATGGCCCTGCCTTTGATTTAGGTGGTGGTGGTCCTGATGTCGATCAAGCGATCCAGTGGATGATTAACCAAGTTAGGGATTGCAGCGAATGCGATCGCCTTTGGCGCGGCTTCGCCGATCGCACAGTTGATGTAGTCGTAATCCGGTCTTTTGGTGACGATGGCTACAATGAAGCAATTTATGACATGGACGGGGTTAATTCTGTAGAAACCCTAGTGCTCGATAGCCATGATGACGCTAATCGACCGGATGTGGTGGCTACGGTGGAAAACGCTGAAGTATTATTTTTTACCGGTGGTGACCAGTGCGACTACGTTGAGAATTTCCTGGACACAGACCTTCATGATGCGATCGCTTATGTCCTTGATAAAGGTGGCGCTATTGGTGGAACCAGTGCTGGTGCCATGATTCAAGGTAGTTTTGTCTATGATGCTTGTCAAGGTTCAATCCGCTCCGATGAAGCCCTCAATGACCCCTATGACAATTACATTAGCTTGACTAATTATCTATTTGAATGGCGAGACCTAAAATCAGTAATTGTCGATACCCACTTTAGCGAACGAGAGCGCATGGGTCGCCTAATGGTATTCATTGCTCGCCAGCTCCAAGATACTGACGCAGAAGAGGTATTAGGCATTGGAGTAGACGAAGCCACATCAGTAGTTGTAAACTACAACGGTTACGCTGAAGTGATCGGAGAAGGCGCAGCCTATTTTGTCCTAGGTGACCATCGACCAGAAGAATGTGAACCAGGAATTCCCCTAACCTTTTCCAATTACAAAATTTGGAAACTATCCGGAGGTGACACCTTTGACCTCAGATATTTACCAACCTCTGGCTACGAAATCGCTAGCGTAGAAGAGGGAATAATTAGTTTTGAGGAATAGGGAATAGGGATTAGGGAGTAGGGAATCGGGAACAGGGAACAGGGAATAGGGAGTAGGGAGTAGGGAGTAGGGAGCAGGGAGTAGGGAAATAATACCTGTTTATAAAACTAATTAGTTTCATAAAAAATCTCCCGTAAAATAATTACTATAAATTCAAAAAATTGTATATAAATCAACAATTTAAAATTGAAAATAGCAATTACCAATTAATCCTTAATCCTTAATTATTATTTCCCGATCTCCCCACACTTCCCTCTCTTTCCCTCTCTTTCCCTACTCCCTGCTCCCTGCTCCCTACTCCCTGCTCCCTGCTCCCTACTCCCCAGAATGGAAGTACCTAACCCGATTGATAACTCCTATCTCATCCATCGCAAATGGATGAGTGTTGCCATAGAAATTGCCCAGAAAGCTGGTGAAGCGGGTGAGGTACCAGTGGGTGCGGTGATTGTAGACAGTGAAGGTAAGTTAATTGCGACAGGAGAGAATCGCCGAGAGCGGGACCAAGACCCCACTGCTCATGCCGAAATCCTGGCACTCCGTGCTGCTGGTAAAAAGTTGCAAACCTGGCATCTTAATCACTGCACTCTCTACGTTACCTTAGAACCTTGTCCCATGTGTGCCGGAGCGATTATCCTAGCACGACTCGGTCTTCTGGTTTATGGTGTGGATGATCCTAAAACTGGCAGCATTCGCACCGTTGCTAATCTTCCTGATAGTGCTTGTTCTAATCATCGCTTACCAGTCATAGGGGGAATTATGGAATCCGTTTGTCGGGAACAGTTGCAATCTTGGTTTACCCAGCGACGCAAAAGACAATAGCAGTTCGACCTTGGGTCAGTTGCTTACACCCTTGGGGTTTTAGGGAGTAGGGAGTAGGGAGTAGGGAACAGGAAAGAAAGAACAGGGAAGTCGAACCTGGGCAAAAATTCTTTGTACCTCCGCAGTCTTCATGGAGTTGCTGATCTGACTCCCAATCTACCCACACTTCCAACACTTCCCTCTCTTTCCCTACTCCCTACTCCCTGCTCCCTGCTCCCTTACCCCTCAAACTGATTAACTTTAGCAAGTTAACTTCAGCAATGGCATTAATACCTTTACTCTCAATAGCGAACATATCAGCGCATGACACCAAAAGAAGTGTCCCGTTAGTGTCAGATATTGATCTTGAAACCACATACAGTAGAAGTGAAGGTTAAGGATTTAGGAAAAACCCTTGATCCTTGATAGTTTAGCTCTACTTACCGTAAGTACGATTGAGCAATGACAACAACGTTAAAACCCACTTCTGATGATGGTAACGCCATGAAAGTCATACCTGTAGATTCTGGTATTTGCCACTGGTTAACTAACATTATCTATCCCTTAGCACGGCGTGTTGTTATTCCGTTTCATTTTGGTAAACTTACCGTAACAGGGGAAGAAAACGTTCCTAAGACTGGTCCTATTATTTTAGCTCCCACCCATCGCTCTCGTTGGGATGCGTTAATAGTTCCTTACGCCGTTGGTAAACCAGTAACCGGACGTGACTTGCGGTATATGGTCTCAGCCGATGAAATGAATGGCATACAGGGCTGGTTGATCCGTCGTGTAGGAGGGTTCCCCGTAGATACTGGACGTGGAGGAGTTAGCAGTATCCGTCAAACTGTGGAACTCCTGAGCAATGGCGAAGCACTGGTAATGTTTCCTGAAGGCAATATCTTCCGTAATGGTAAAGTAAACCGCTTAAAACCGGGTATGGCTCGTATTGCCTTGCAGGTAGAATCATCTCACCCTGGTATTGGTCTCAATATAGTACCGATTAGTCTTAATTATAGCCAGCCTATCCCTAAATGGGGTTGTGATGTCACAATAACTGTTGGATCTCCGATTAGTGTAGGGGATTATTCTACCAAGTCAGTTAAAAAAGGAGCTGCAGAGCTTACTCATGACCTGCATACATCGATGAGCAACTTAGACAAGAGTTATGCAGAACAATGTTCCAAAAAAAAGCTCCTGTAGAATACAGGAGCTGTAAAAATCACTTAGCTATTAGTTAGCCATTAATTAGCCATTAATTAGCGTTTCTTAGGCTGATTTACCATTGAGTTATTCACTCAATAAAATCACCTAGTCAAGGTCAGGCATACTAAGTACTGCCTCAGTTTCACGCTCAATACCTTTCTCGAATCCAGCCGCAGCAGCCCGTGCGCGACCAGCGTGCCAGAGGTGACCAACTAGGAAGAAGAAGGCCATTACAAAGTGGAAACTAGCCAACCAAGCACGAGGGTTGACATAGTTGAAGGAATTTGCCTCAGTAATAATGCCACCTACAGAGTTGATGGAACCGTTAGGAGCATGGGTCATGTACTCAGCAGCACGACGTAGCTGCCAAGGCTGAATGTCATTTCTGAGCTTGTTAACATCCAGACCATTGGGACCCCGTAGAGGCTCCAACCACGGACCTTGGAAGTCCCAGAAGCGCATGGTTTCACCACCGAAGATGATTTCACCAGTAGGAGAGCGCATCAGGTATTTACCCAGACCAGTAGGACCTTGGGAAGACGCGATGTTAGCACCTAGACGTTGGTCACGGGCTAAGAACACGAAAGACTGAGCTTGAGACGCTTCAGCATTGGTAGGGCCGTAGAACTCACTAGGATAAGCGGTGTTGTTGAACCACACGTAGCAAGAGCAAATGAAGCCCATCATGGACAAGGCACCTAAACTGTAGGAGAGGTAAGCTTCTCCAGACCAGACAAAGGCACGACGAGCCCAGCCGAAGGGTTTAGTCAGAATGTGGAATACACCACCAAAGATGCAGATCAGACCAAGCCAGATATGACCGCCAATGATGTCTTCCATGTTGTTGACACCAATAATCCAACCTTCTCCACCGAAGGGAGCATCGACTAAGTAGCCGAAGATCACAGCAGGATTCAGGGTTGGGTTGGTGATCAAACGAACCGCACCACCACCAGGTGCCCAAGTGTCATAAACACCGCCGACGAACATGGCCTTGATCACCAGCAAGAAGGCACCTAATCCTAAGATGATCAGGTGGAACCCGATGATACTAGTCATCTTGTTCTTGTCCTTCCAGTCGTAACCAAAGAAGTTAGAATAACTTTCTAAGGCTTCAGGACCACGAACGGCGTGATAAATACCGCCGAAGCCCAATACGGCAGAAGAAATCAGGTGTAGAACACCAATCACAAAGTAGGGGAAAGTGTCAATAATTTCGCCACCAGGACCAACACCCCAACCCAAAGTAGCCATGTGAGGGATTAGGATTAATCCTTGCTCGAACACAGGCTTTTCGGGAATGTAGTGAGCAACCTCAAATAGGGTCATTGCACCAGCCCAGAAAACGATCAGGCCAGCATGGGAAACATGAGCTCCCAGCAACTTACCAGAGAGGTTGATCAGACGGGCATTACCAGACCACCAGGCGAAACCGGAAGATTCTTGGTCGCGATTGCCCGCAACCATACCAACATTAGAGAGCGTTACCACGCGGTAGTACCTCCTCAGGGAACTCAAAGTTTTGGTGGGGTTGGTCTGCCGGAGCCATCCAAGCCCGGAGACCTTCATTCAGCAAAATGTTCTTAGTGTAGAAGGTTTCAAATTCTGGATCTTCTGCTGCCCGGATTTCCTGGGACACGAAGTCATAGGCTCGCAGGTTCAATGCTAAACCTACAATTCCTACTGCACTCATCCACAAGCCGGTTACTGGCACAAACAACATGAAGAAGTGTAACCAGCGCTTGTTGGAGAAAGCAATTCCGAAGATTTGAGACCAGAAGCGGTTAGCAGTGACCATGGAGTAGGTCTCTTCCGCTTGGGTCGGATTGAACGCCCGGAAGGTGTTAGCTTTATCTCCATCCTGGAACAGGGTATTTTCCACCGTTGCCCCATGAATGGCACATAGCAGAGCACCACCGAGTACCCCAGCCACACCCATCATGTGGAAGGGATTCAGTGTCCAGTTGTGGAAGCCTTGCAGGAACAGGATGAAACGGAAGATACCTGCTACCCCAAAGCTAGGACCAAAGAACCAGCCCGACTGTCCCAAGGGGTACATCAGGAACACGCTGACAAATACTGCAATCGGCGCACTGAATGCGATCGCGTTGTAGGGTCTAATGCCTACTAGACGAGCAATTTCAAATTGCCGCAGCATGAACCCAATCAGACCAAACGCTCCGTGGAATGCCACGAAGCTCCACAACCCTCCTAGTTGGAACCAGCGGGTCAAGTCTCCTTGAGCTTCTGGACCCCACAACAGCAGCAGGGAATGTCCCAGGCTGTTGGGAGGAGAGGACACTGCTACGGTCAGGAAGTTACAGCCTTCTAGGTAAGAAGAGGCTAAGCCGTGGCTGTACCAAGAGGTAACAAAGGTGGTACCAGTTAGCCAGCCCCCTAAAGCCATGTAGGCACAGGGGAACAAAAGAATGCCGGACCAGCCGACGAATACAAAGCGATCGCGCTTGAGCCAGTCATCAAGGATGTCAAACCATCCTCTGGTGCTGGGGGCGCGTCCTACTGCTACTGTCATAGATTCAAATCCTCATACATATAACGATTTGCAAGGATTCAAAATTGGGACGTTTTTACGTCTTTTTAGCGACACTCCTACCCTTTTACAGGTAGATTTCCCTTAGATTTCAGTGAGTTTAAGTCACTTCCCTCTTACAGGATGGTCTTTTAACGGGATGCCACAGGCTATAAGGTTAGGCTGTGGTCACTTAATGTTTCTTAAACTATCACACCGTTTAACCCTTCACTTTATTCTCCCATAAGGAGAGTTGGGTTACAAACGTTACATACAATAATAATAAATACCAAAAATTTTACAAAATTACACATACTCCTCAGATTTTTTTTATATTTAGTGTCAAAAGTTACATAATTTCCCTGTCTTGGTCAAAAATGTGATACTAGTTCTAGATGAGCTCGCTGGAGTATCCATAACTTGCGCTATGTACTCTCGCTCCTCAGCACTATTGTCAAGTCAGATTTCATAGAGGCAACCACATCTTCTCATGGCAGCATCGACCAACCAACTGGAAAACCTGGTACTTCGACAATCGGTTCTTGGCTCTCGCCGTTTGAGCAACTATTTAGTGGCAGCAGCTGTATCCATAGGAGGTATAGGCTTTTTCCTCGCAGGGCTTTCGAGTTATCTCAACATGGATCTACTCCCGATTGGAGATGCAACCAACCTAATTTTTATCCCTCAGGGAGTAGCAATGGGGTTCTATGGCGTTGCTGCGCTGTTGCTATCTCTCTACCTATGGCTAACCGTTTATTGGGATATCGGTGGAGGGTACAATGAATTTAACCAAGAAACAGGTATGGTCAGAGTAGTGCGGTCTGGCTTTCCCGGTAAAAACCGTGAAGTCGAATTCAGTTGCCGTACAGAAGATGTGCAATCGATTCGAGTAGACATCAAAGAGGGTATAAATCCACGCCGAGTCCTCTACGTCCGCACCAAGGATCGTCGGGAAGTTCCTCTAACTCGTGTCGGTCAACCCATTTCCCTTTCGGAATTAGAAAATCAGGGAGCAGAGCTGGCTCGTTTCTTAGAAGTTCCCTTGGAAGGGTTGTAAATTACCAGGTGGCCCACTCCCTTATCAAGTTGCTTCCTGCTTAAACAAAGCTGTTTAAATAAAGCTGTTCAAACAAAGCTGTTTAAATAAAGCTTCTTAAAAAAATAAGTAGTATAGGCTACAGAAACTGAAAAGGTAAACAAGTATAAACTATCTAGTTAAACTAAGCATGAGTAAGAATATCCGGCGCTGGCTATCTGTGATGTTAGTAGTGTTAGCTCTGGTAATAGCAGGATGCAGTGGCTCAACGTCGAACTCAACGGAATCATCAACTCCCGAAAACAACCCTACTCCTGCTGAGACCACCAGCAATCCCCAATTCAGCAATTTACCCCGACTAGACAAAAAAGCTACTGTTGAGCTGAGGGTAAAAGGCTCACCGATTACTATTGAAGTTGATGGCACCAATGCCCCGATTACAGCTGGCAATTTTGTAGACCTCGTTCAAAAGGGTGTTTATGACGGACTAGTGTTTCACCGAGTGGTAAGGGAACCTCAACCATTTGTTGTCCAAGGTGGTGATCCCCAAGGAAAAAACCCAAAATTCCCAGTAGAGCGTCTGGGCACAGGGGGGTTCATCGATCCACAAACGAACGAAACTCGCTACATTCCATTAGAAATTAAGCCGAAGGGGGCAAAGGAACCGATATACAGCAAAACCTTTAAGACAGCCGGAATTAGTAGTAGTCCTCAGTTGAATCATACTCGTGGTGCTGTAGCCATGGCTCGTTCCCAAATGCCAAACTCAGCCTCTTCACAGTTTTACTTTGCCCTAGCAGACCTGCCTTTCTTGGATGGGGACTATGCTGTATTTGGCTATGTCACTAAAGGTATGGATGTGGTAGACAAAATTCAGCAAGGCGATCGCATTGAATCAGTCAAAGTCACTCAAGGCATCGAAAACCTGAAGAAACCTTAAGATAACGATTAACGATCTTTAAACGAATCCGTGCAGGTATGTGTTACTGGGATTGGATTAGTATCTGCTTTAGGTCGCCTCAAACCCAGTTGGCAGCATTTGCTAAACGGTGAGTCGGCTATTAGGTGGTATCGACCCTTTGCCAATTTACCACCTCTACCTTTGGCTATGATTGGTCAAACACCAGCTTCTGTTGAACAGCTGACCTACCAGGTTGTAGCAGATGCTCTTGAAGATGCTAACTTAACCATGCCTCTCAAGGATTGTGGGGTGGTGATTGGTTCTAGTCGTAGCTGTCAGGCGGCTTGGGAACAACTAGCCCAGGAAAATATAACTAGTCACAGGAAACTCGACACCGAACCAGAGTATCCCCGATTTGATATCTTAAATGAGGAGATCTTAACTCTAGAGCATTGGTTAGACACTCTACCCCATCAACCGGCTATTGCTGCTGCCCATTACATTGGTTCCTATGGGCCAGCACTAGCACCAATGGCAGCTTGTGCAACAGGAATTTGGGCGATCGCTCAAGGATTTGAATTGATTCAAACCGGTCAATGCCAAAGAGTCATTGCTGGTGCTGTAGAAGCACCAATTACTCCTCTAACCCTAGCCGGATTTACTAAAATGGGGGCTCTAGCAAAAACTGGTGCTTACCCCTTTGACAAGCAACGTCAAGGCTTGGTGTTGGCAGAGGGAGGTTCTGTCTTGGTATTGGAGTCAGAGGATTTGGCTCGTCGTCGAGGAGCGCCTATCTATGGAAAATTATTGGGGTTTGGCTTAACCTCGGACGCTTATCATGTCAGTAAACCTAATCGGGATCAACAGAGTGCGATCGCAGCTATCAAACAATGTCTAGACCGCAGCCATCTATTTCCTACAGATATTGATTATATCCATACCCACGGTACCGCTACCCAACTCAATGACCAGAATGAAGCGGAGCTGATTCAGCAGCTATTTCCCCAAGGGGTGGCAATCAGTTCTACAAAAGGAGCCACCGGTCACACTCTTGGTGCCTCTGGAGCCATTGGTACTGCTTTTAGTTTAATGGCTTTAAAACACCAAGTCTTACCCCCTTGTATTGGGTTGAGGGAACCGGAATGGGATTTGGATTTCGTAACTATAGCGCGTCAGTGCCAAGTCAGGCAAGCCCTATGTTTTAGCTTCGGTTTCGGGGGGCAAAATGCAGTAACCGCTATAGGAATATCCAGCAATTGCTGACATTAACCCACAATAATATCGTATAGGTGATATCGTTAAGGAAACATTAAGTTTAATTAAATATACAAAACCAATCCCCTTGGGATTTAGGTTCTACCGACTTCATTCCGCAATTAGGAGCAACCCATAATAGTTATGATGTCCAACCAATCCCTTTCCTCTGACCAAAATTTTAATCAGTCCAAGGATAACTATCTCCAGCGCTTGGACAAGCCAGAGGAAGCTTGCGGAGTCTTTGGTATCTATGCACCAGAGCAAGATGTCGCTAAGCTGACTTACTTTGGTCTATTTGCCCTACAGCATCGAGGTCAGGAGTCATCAGGGATTGCTACCTTTGATGACAAGCAGTTGCATGTCTACAAGGATATGGGGCTAGTCTCCCAGGTCTTTAATGAAGAAATTTTGGATCAGCTACCTGGTCAGATTGCCGTTGGTCATAATCGTTATTCTACCACTGGCTCTAGCCAAATCGCCAATGCTCAACCAGCCGTGGTGGAAACTACCTTAGGACCCTTGGTTTTGGCTCATAACGGTAACTTGGTCAACACTATTCAATTACGTGATGATTTACTCAAGCATAACTCTAACTTGAGGAGCACCACGGATTCCGAACTAATCGCCCTAGGGATCGCTGCAGAGGTTAACCATGGCAAAGGGTGGTTGGAGGCAGCAATGAGTGCCTTTCAATCTTGCCAAGGAGCGTTTAGTTTAGTCATTGGCACACCGGATGGATTAATGGGTGTTCGTGACCGGAATGGCATTCGCCCTCTAGTGATTGGCACCTTAGGTGGCAATTCTGGGGGCTACGTCCTGGCATCAGAAACCTGTGGTTTAGACATTATCGGTGCTGAATATCTGCGGGATGTGGAACCGGGAGAATTAGTGTGGATTAATGACCAAGGGATTGCTTCCTTCGACTGGAGTCAAAAGCCAGAGCGCAAAGTTTGCATCTTTGAGATGATTTACTTTGCTCGCCCTGATAGCGTCATGGATGATGAAACTGTGTTTAGCTATCGGTTACGCCTAGGGCGTCAGCTGGCAAGAGAGTCAAAACCAGATGCGGACATGGTGATTGCTGTACCCGATTCTGGTATCCCGGCAGCTATCGGTTTTTCCCGAGAGTCTGGTATTCCTTACGGAGAGGGACTGATTAAAAATCGCTATGTGGGTCGTACTTTTATCCAACCCACTCAGACTATGCGAGAAACTGGTATCCGCATGAAACTTAATCCCCTCAAAGATGTCTTAGTTGGTAAACGAGTGGTACTAGTAGATGACTCCATTGTTCGAGGAAACACCAGCAGCAAACTTATCAAAGCTTTGCGTGATGCAGGTGTAGCTGAGGTACATATGCGAGTCTCCTCGCCCCCAGTCACTCATCCTTGCTTCTATGGAATAGACACCGATAACCAAGAGCAACTGATTGCCGCCACCAAGTCAGTCGCAGAAATAGCCAATTATATTGGTGTGGACTCCCTCAATTATCTGAGTTGGGAGGGAATGATGCTAGCCGCAAGGAAAGACTCCAAGAGTTTCTGCTCTGCTTGTTTCACAGGTCATTACCCTGTTGCCCTTTCAGAAGAACTCAAGCGTTCTAAATTGATCCTGGAAGAGGTACAGGTTTGAAGGAAAAAGGTAAAAGGTAAAAGGTGGCACCACACCCATAACAGGGTGAAGAAATTCACCCAATCCCTTTGCCTTTTTCCTGCCCCCCGATCTTTGCTCATAAGGGTAGCTTTTTTACTTTGACCTCAGGTGTGGGGTGTAGGGGGAACGGGTGTGGGGTGTGGGGGTACAGACAAGCGATGCAGAGGGCGACCCGTGGCGAATTTAATTCGACGACTGTAAGCGCACCATTACGGTCTTGGGGAGGCAGTGCCGACCTGCGGGGGTTTCCCCCACTCGCGCTTTGGATCAAGACAACGACAAGCGTGATTTGCGCCTTCACGCGGGGGTTTCCCCCACTCGCGCTTTGCATGGCTGACAATTAAGTATATTGTCTTATCCCCCACACCCCACACCCCACACCCCACACCCCACACCCCACACCCCACACCCCACACCCCACACCCCACACCTCACGTCTTTGTTAAAAACCTACCCCTGTGAGCTTATTAAGGGGGGATAAGGGCAGCCTTGATTGGTACTGTTGGCTGGCGACAAGCGTAAATTTATTGAGGTTGCCAAGGCTGATCATGCCCTAAAGTTAAGAAATTCTACACCTGCTCTGCTAATGCCCACCATTGTTAAATGCATAGGTTATTATTATCACTGAGTGATTAAGAACGATTATGGGTGAAGCAAAACGCCGGAAAGCAGCACTGGGACAAGACTACGGGAAAGAAGCCAACATATTTCCATGGCTCCCGATAACTAAAAGTCAGGGTGAGCAGTTTGTTAAATGGACCACTAGGGGAGCTTGGGCTGGTATTGTCTTTATGATTGTCTTCTGGCTAACGGTGAGATTTATAGGACCTGGATTTGGTTGGTGGCAAGTAAATTAACATCGTGCGACTCCCTAATCACACGGAACTATCGGTTTTACTTTAACTCGTAGTTAGGTTAGTTAAAGAATTTCGATAAACATATAGAAACTACTAATGTATATCCCTTGACTCATGAAAATTGTGACAAGGGAGCCAGTTTGCCTTGACCGATAGGTTGATTTTGGGATAGAACAAGGCAAGAGATTAACGAAAAGATTGACAAGAGTCTATTTTTTATAAAAATCCCCCGATTCTATCCTGATTTATATTTAAACATGAAGATTAAATTTTTAAGAAAGAATAGAAGCTCTAAAATCTAGGAGTGGTGTTTGGAGAACAGACGTGTTTATACGACTTGCAGAGGAGCACCGTCAATTTGTCAGAGATTTAGTAATGAATCTCCAGGCGTTGGCAATTGTACTAGAAAATCAAGGCTATTTAGCGTCCTGCTACACCTGTGGTGGTCAGATGAATAGCGCATCGTTTATGGTTAGCTTGGGGGACAATCACCTGATTCGATTTTTGGTTTCAGATTACGGGATCACTTGGACTGATATGCGCGTTGACCGAGAACTGATGAAGTTGAAAGGTGCTTAAGCACTCGTTCTTCTTCAAGATCTCGTCAATCTGGATAAATACCGAATTCGTCCTTCAGAATCTCACCCTGCCC
>NZ_JAAHHS010000202.1 GCF_010692395.1 Moorena sp. SIO3H5 | reverse complement strand
TTGGCGCTCGAAGCGACCGCGATCCGCGACCCCGCCGGTGGGCTGACGGGCGCGCGTGCCGACAGTGAGTCCATGGCCTAAACGGCTATAGTGCAGTTGAGATTAAAGCGCCTGGTCTTCTACAGACAAACAAAAAGAAAAACTTTAGACATCAGCGGTTAACAGTTTGCCAAAATAGTAACGAAATCTGAAGTAGGCTGTCTTAAATGGAACCGCTTTATAAATATGCCTGGCTAATCCCAGTGTTTCCCTTGGCAGGGGCAATGCTGGTTGGTCTGGGGCTAATTTCCTTCAATAGAGCAACGAACCGTCTGCGGCAGCTGTTAGCTGTATTGATTGTCTCCTTCTTGGGGGCGTCGATGGTGTTCTCCTTTGCTATACTCTGGAGTCAATTTCATGGTCATGAACCCTATCAACGCACCCTGGAGTGGGCTGCTGCTGGCAATTTTCACCTAATGATGGGCTATACCATCGATCACTTAACCGCACTGATGCTGGTAGTGGTGACCACCGTAGCTTTTCTGGTCATGATTTATACCGATGGCTACATGGCTCATGACCCCGGTTATGTGCGCTTCTATGCTTATTTAAGCTTGTTTAGTTCCTCTATGCTCGGTTTGGTGGTTTCTGCCAACCTGTTGCAAGTTTATATTTTCTGGGAACTGGTGGGAATGTGTTCCTACCTGCTCATTGGATTCTGGTATGACCGTAAGGCAGCAGCAGATGCTTGTCAAAAAGCCTTCGTGACTAACCGTGTCGGAGACTTTGGTCTGCTGTTAGGCATGTTGGGACTCTACTGGGCAACTGGCACCTTCGAGTTTGATGCCATGGGAGCAAATCTGGAAACCTTTGTGGAATCAGGTTACCTGGGTGCAGGCATGGCAGCTTTGTTCGCTGTCTTAGTGTTTCTCGGTCCGGTGGCTAAATCCGCCCAATTTCCCCTCCACGTTTGGCTTCCCGATGCTATGGAAGGCCCAACCCCGATCTCTGCCCTAATTCACGCCGCAACCATGGTAGCTGCTGGGGTGTTTTTGATTGCCAGGATGTACCCCGTGTTTGAAGGGATTCCAGTCGCCATGACTGTGATTGCCTGGACGGGAGCATTTACCGCTTTCTTAGGGGCAACCATTGCTATTACTCAAAATGATATTAAGAAAGGGTTAGCCTATTCAACTATGTCTCAATTGGGTTATATGGTAATGGCAATGGGCATTGGAGCCTATGGTGCTGGCTTATTTCACCTGATGACCCACGCTTATTTCAAAGCCATGCTGTTCCTCTGCTCTGGGTCAGTAATTCACGGTATGGAAGCTGTGGTTGGCCATGACCCGATTTTAGCTCAGGATATGCGGTTAATGGGAGGCTTGCGTAAGTTTATGCCCATTACCTCCCTGACATTCCTAATTGGAACCTTGGCAATTTGTGGAATTCCCCCCTTCGCAGGGTTCTGGTCAAAAGATGAAATCTTAGGCAGTACTTTTGAGGTAAGTCCAATACTTTGGGTAATTGGCTGGCTGACCGCTGGAATGACCGCTTTCTATATGTTCCGGATGTATTTCTCCACCTTTGAAGGGGAATTTCGGGGCAATGAAATGGAAATCCGTCATCAACTCAAGGAAGCTGCTGGTGTAGCTGTACCTGCTTTTGGTCCTGGTGCTATGGATGTACGGGAACTTGAGGCTCAGGCTGACGATGATCACCACGACCACCACCACAGTGAGTTTCCCCATGAGTCACCCTTAACGATGACCCTACCGTTGTTAGTGTTAGCTGTGCCATCGGTACTGATTGGTTTGGTGGGAACTCCCTTTAACAACTACTTTGAGGAATTTATCCACCCAGCCAGTGAAACCATAGCCGAAGTCGTGGCAGAAGCAGAAGCTTTTGACTGGTCAGAATTTCTGATTATGGGCGGCAGTTCCGTGGGAATCGGTCTGATTGGGATTTCCGTTGCGGTACTGATGTACTTACAGGGCAAGATTGACCCCAATGCGATCGCTAAAAAAATCCAGCCCCTATATCAGCTGTCTCTCAATAAGTGGTACTTCGATGAAATTTATGACCGGCTGTTTGTTCAGGGAAGCCGTCGATTAGCACGGCAAGTTATGGAAGTAGACTACCGAATCGTTGATGGTGTAGTCAACCTGACTGGCTTTTTCACCCTGCTTAGTGGTGAAGCACTGAAATACGTAGAAAACGGTCGTGCCCAATTCTATGCTCTAATTGTCTTCCTCGCAGTACTGGGTTTAGTAATTGTCTCAGGTGTGACCTGACCTGCTTTGTTAATTGTTAGTTGTTTATAAACAATAAACAATTAACAATTAACAATTGAAAATTTGCAATTTTATTTTGACCAATGGTGACTGACTAGTTGACTATGACAGATTTCCCCTGGCTAACAATAATTATTCTGTTTCCGATTGCGGCATCGCTTCTGCTCCCGTTTCTGCCAGAAAAAAATGGGACTTGGGAGCGTTGGTACTCTTTAATTATCGGGCTAATTGATTTTGCCCTAATTGTCTATGCTTTTGTGACCCAGTACGACCTGAGCAACCCAGAACTGCAACTGGTCGAAAAATACAGCTGGGTGCCTCAAATGGACTTGAATTGGTCAGTAGGTGTAGATGGCTTATCCATGCCTCTAGTTTTACTGACTGGCTTTATTACTACCCTAGCGATGCTGGCAGCTTGGCCGGTAACCTTCAAGCCTAAGCTATTTTACTTCCTGATGTTGGCAATGTACGGTGGTCAGATTGCTGTATTTGCTGTTCAGGATATGCTGTTGTTCTTCTTGGTATGGGAACTGGAGTTAATTCCGGTTTACATGCTACTGTCAATCTGGGGGGGCAAAAAGCGTCTCTATGCAGCTACCAAGTTTATCCTCTACACCGCAGGGGGTTCCCTGTTTATCTTGCTAGCTGCCTTAGGCATGGCATTCTATGGAGATACCGTAACCTTTGATATGCGATCGCTAGCCCTCAAAGATTACGCCCTCAATTTCCAGCTATTGCTTTACGGAGGCTTCCTGATTGCTTACGGGGTCAAGCTACCCATCTTCCCTCTACATACCTGGTTACCAGATGCCCACGGGGAAGCCACAGCACCGGTACACATGCTCCTGGCTGGCATTCTGCTGAAAATGGGGGGATATGCCCTAATCCGCATGAATGCTGGGATGCTACCCGATGCCCATGCCGTCTTTGCTCCGGCATTGGTGATTTTAGGGATTGTCAATATTGTCTATGCTGCCCTTACCTCCTTTGCCCAGCGTAATCTCAAGCGTAAGATTGCTTACTCATCCATTTCCCATATGGGATTTGTCTTAATTGGTATAGCTTCCTTTACCGACTTAGGCATGAGTGGGGCAGTGATGCAAATGATTTCCCACGGTTTAATTGGTGCCAGCCTATTCTTCTTAGTAGGAGCTACCTATGACCGTACCCATACCTTGATGCTCGATGAGATGGGGGGTGTTGGTAAGAGAATGGGCAAAATGTTCGCCATGTGGACAACCTGTTCCATGGCATCCTTAGCATTACCCGGAATGAGTGGGTTTGTCGCAGAAGTGATGGTGTTTGTTGGCTTTGCCACCAGTGATGCTTACGGTTCCTTGTTCAAGGTATTAGTGATTGTCCTGGCAGCTATCGGCGTTGTTTTAACACCAGTTTACCTGCTCTCCATGCTGCGGGAGATTTTATATGGTCCGGAAAACAAGGAATTAGTCGCCCACGAAGCCTTGATTGATGCTGAACCTCGGGAAGTGTTTATTATTGCCTGTCTGTTAGTACCAATTATCGGCATTGGTTTGTATCCGAAAATTGTGACTCAGATCTATGACGCTACTACCGTTCAGCTAACCGCACGACTCCGCAACTCTGTACCAACCTTGGTCAACGAAGCACCAGTAGCACTAGAAAATGCTCCAATAGTTTCTGTCGCTCCATCTATTGCTCCTCGTTAGGGATTGATATTTTACAGTTGACTAGCTTGTAGAGTGGGCAAAAACAGTTCTATTGTTTTGAGTATTCGAGACTAGAGAACTTTTCCCTAGCTAGTAGGGTGGGCAAAAACAGTTCTATTGTTTTGAGTATTCGAGAGGTGCAACTATTAGCCTTATAGCTCTCTAAACCTTGTCAAACATTATCTACTGTTTTATAATCAAATAAGTTAGTAACTTGTTTAACAAGGAAACACTACCGCCAAACGAAGAACTAAAAGCCTTGGCAGCTGGTCGTAAGTTAAGCGACGTAAAATAATGGACTGTAGGTTTGTACAGGTTAAATGTTGCACTAGATTAGTTTGCCCACCATACTAGCGATGCAGCGCGGTCTTGGGGGTTTCCCCCGGAGACCAAACCTTAGACAGTTGAGCCTTTATGGTTGGTCGGCTATGCAGAAAAGGGGTAAAACTTATTGATTAAGGCTCAACTGTCTTACGGTAAATTCAAACCACTCGCTATTGCATCAAGAAGTGATTAACAAATTAGCAGCTTTTAATGTAGGGGTAGTATGAACCAACCCCTACATTTTTTTGTTGCCAAAGCAGCCAAAAAGCTCCCTTATATCATGTCAGGATAATTACCCTGTCTTGATGCAATAGCGAGTGGGGGAAACCCCCGCATGAAGGCGCTGCATCGCTTAATAAAAATCTCCCCATCTCCCCATCTCCCCATCTCCCCACACTTTTATTATGGGTATTCAACCGAACTTGATATTAGAGAAGCTATTGCTAGCGATCGCTTAACCAAAACTGATCTTAAAATATAAGAAACTTGTGCGGGAAGTAGCTAAATCATGACATTAGCCACCACAGCTGTTGAAACTAATCCCATTGTGCTGAGGATGCCTCCAGCATTGGAGATGGATGATGACCAATTTTTTGAGTTTTGTCAGGTTAATCGAGATTTACGTATTGAACGCACATTAGAGAGAGAAATAATTGTTATGCCCCCAACAGGAGGTGAAACATCTGACAGAAATTCCGACATTAATTTTCAGCTACGGTTATGGAACCGCCAAACAAAGCTAGGGAAAGTTTTTGAGTCTTCTTGTGGCTTTAAACTGCCTAATGGGGCAGATCGTTCTCCTGATGCATCTTGGCTCAAGCTGGAGCGGTGGGAATCCCTGAGTAAAGAAGAAGCGATGCAGCGCGGTCTTGGGGGTTTCCCCCATGAGCGACTGCATCAAGACAGAAAAAAATTTATTCCTCTGTGCCCAGATTTTGTGATTGAGTTGCGTTCCCCCAGTGATAGGGTAAAAGATCTCAAGAACAAGATGGAGGAGTACATGAAAAATGGTGCGAGGTTGGGGTGGTTGATTGAGCCAAATAGTCGTCGGGTGTATATTTACCGTCCTGGTGCTGATGGGTCGCAATTGGAAAATCCCGCTACGGTGAAGGGGGATGATTCGGTGCTGCCTGGTTTTGTCATGGTTATGGAGGAAATTTGGGAAGCTTGAGGGGTAGCACTTTCAGCCTACTCCCTTCGCTCCTCCTTATCCAAAACTGACCTTAGTTAAGGTTGCACTCTTTGATTAACCTCCTCTACTGATATACTCAAAGCGTCAGCTATCTGTTCCACACTTAACCCTAATCCTAATAAATGTGAAATAGCCTTCTGTAGTGCTTGTTCAGTTTTATGTAGTGCTTGTTCAGCTTCCTGATAAGCCATGTTCAGTTCTTGAAAGTTTAATAACTTTTTCCCTAACTTTGGATCGAAAAACTCTAATTTTCCCTGATTCACTTGAAGTTCTAGACCTAAGACTTCACTGTAAATCGAGAAATCTTCATCTCCTAAAGGTTTGCTAGCTATAGGCTCATAGTTTCCCTCCACCAGACGTAATCCTTTCAGGGGTGGTTGGAGATAATCTTCCACAGGGTCATACTGCATGTATTCTAATACTCCCATATCTTGGTATGTTTGGCGATTAAACCTTTGATCAGTTCCCTTCGTACTTATTGAAGTTACTTCTAATATCCAACTTGGAAACTTTCCGCCTTCTTCCCAAACTTTGTAGTGTTTTCGTAGTTTATTTTCTACTCCGAAAATCACAAATACATCAGGCTCGATTACGGCATCATATATGCCTTCTAGGTAGTAAATCGATAAGTTACCGGAAACATAAACATCATCTCGATTTTTGAAATAGTTTTTCAAGGCTTCTACGCCATAAATTATATAATCTCGGTTAGGGTCACTTTCTGCCATTGGTGTACCATTAGTATTGCGATAAAAAAATTTAGGTTTTAATTGCTCATTAGTCATTGGTCATTCAGCAAGGGAGTAGGGAGCAGGGAATAGGGAGCAGGGAATAGGAAACAGGGAATAGGTAAGGGGCAATAACCAATTTAAATGTGACGGTTAACCTCTGCCACTGATAAATTTAGTGCTTCAGCTATCTGTTCAACAGTCAAGCCTAAGCTTAATAACTGGGAAATAGCATTCTGTAGCCCTTCTTCCGCTCGTTGTCGGGCTTGAGCTTCAGCAGCTCGCTCTAACTCCGCTTGTTGTCGGGCTTGAGCTTCAGCAGCTCGCTCTAACTCCGCTTGTTGTCGGGCTTGAGCTTCGGCAGCTCGCTCTAACTCCGCTTGTTGTCGGGTTTGAGTTTCTGTGGTTTGCTCTAACTTTGCTCGTTGATAAGCTATCTCAAGTTCTTGAAAGTTTAATAGCTTTTTACCCAGCTTCGGATCAAAAAATTCTAGTTTTCCCTGATTCACTTGCAGCTCTAGACCTAAGACTTCACTATCAATAGAAAAATCTCCATCCCCTAAAGACTTGCTGGGGATAGGTTGATACTTTCCCTTCACCAAACGTAATCCCTTAAGTGGCGGGTTAAGATAATCCCCGGTAGGATCATACTGAAAGTATTCTAATACTCCCATAGTTTGGTATAGTTGGCGTTTTGTGGTTTGATCACTATTCCGGCTGCTTTTTGAGGTTATTTCTAATACCCAACTGGGCAATTTTCCTCCTTCTTCCCAAGCCTTGTAGCTTCTTCGCTGTTTGTTTTCTACACCAAAAACCACAAATACATCGGGAGAAACTACCTGATCGGGTTCTCCTTTCTGGTAGTAAATAAATAAGTTACCGGAAACATAAACATCTTCCCGATTTTTGAAATAACTTTTTAAGGCTTCTACGCCATAAATCAGATAATCCCGAGTAGGATCACTTTCTGTCATAGGCTTACCATCACTATCGGGATAGAAAATTTCGGTTTTGAGTTCGTCAGTTATTTTAGTAATAGGTACTTTAGTCATAGGAAAGACACCATTCGATGAAACTAGAAACTAGAAACTTGAAACTTATAGCTGATAGGTTACATTAGTGAACCTTTTCTTTATGGGTAAGAAGGGTAATGGTGAAAACACTTTTCCCATTACCCAAAGGTGTAATTGCAATCACACCGCATTACAGAATCTCTAATTACCTTAATTTGACCATCAGTAGAAAAAACAGATCACCTGTCACTGGACATTTGAGCCACTATATGATATCGCTGCTAGCATTAACCATCAAAAATCATCGGCAGTGTGGCAAGTTTGGGAGGTTTGGGAAGTATGTAGAGGGTGGGAAGTATAGCAGGATTCTTACTCCCGACTCCCGACTCCCGACTCCCTGCTCCCTACTCCCTACCGAATTTAGAACTGCTATAGAATAGATACACGCTATGTTGAATCGTCGAAGGTTACTAAAGTTAAGTGTTCTTTCAGCTGCTAGTGCCTTGGGTTGGTCAGCAGTTTGCTCAAGGGTCAGAACTGAGGTTAGTAGTAGTGAAATGCCGGACTATAGCAGCACTGGAGTGACGTTATTACAGCAGACAACACCCCTTGAGGATGGCTTTTTCTTTCCAGCGGAATGGGAACCCCATGAATTCACGATCATGGTGTTTCCTCCAGCTCAGAATTGGAAAGGCTATGGTCTGAAGAAGGCAAGGCGGGAATGGGCAGCAGTGGCGAATGCTGTCAATGAGTTTGAACCGGTGGTGATGGTTGTTCATCCTCAAGACAAGGGTGTGGCTAAAGGCTTTTTGAGTTCAGATATTGAACTGATTGAGTTTCCCGTAAACGATGGCTGGGCAAGGGATTCCGGTCCAATGTTTTTGGTGAACGGCAAGGGTTCACGTCGGGTAGCTGGCTTTACCTTTAACGGTTGGGGTGGTAAGTTTCCCCCCTATCACGACGATGCGTTACTAAAGGCGCGATTGTCTAACTATTTTGAGACTACCATGTACTCATCCTCTTTAGTGTTGGAGGGCGGTGGTGTCACATTAGATGGTGAAGGTACTATTATCACCACTGAGGAATGTTTACTTAACCCCAATCGCAACCCTAGGATGAGTAAGTCTCAAGTTGAGCGATTGTTGAAAGACTATCTCGGGGCTGAAACGGTGGTTTGGCTAGGTCGTGGTATCGTACCTGATCCCGTCACAGATGGACATGTCGATGGGATTTGCGCATTTGCCGCACCTGGATTGGTCTTACTCCATAGCACTGATGATAGGAATGATCCAAATTACAAGATTTGTCGGGATGCTAAGCATCGATTACAAAAAAGTACTGATGCTCGCGGACGTAAGTTTGAGATTGTTGAGATTCCTCTTGGCTTAGATATTGCTCATATGAATTTTTATATTGCTAATAATGCTGTGATCGTTCCAGTTGCTGGTGACTCCAGCCAAGATGATGCTCCCCTTGCCATTCTGCGTGAGGTTTTCCCTGGGCGGAGGGTTGTTGGTGTCGATAGTTTAATACTAGCTGAAGGTGGAGGAGGGATTCATTGTATTACCCAACAGGTACCTGTGGCTAATGGTGTAAGCCGTCAGTAGTCAGCTGTCAGCAATCAGTAAATTTGGCGGGAGGAAACAGGCAAGATGCCTGTTCCACCAACATGCCTGTTTTACACAAATAAATATTTAAGCAATATTTAACAAATAGTCTGTAATTTTATGACAGTTTTATATTAATAATTCCTAGATAATTTTATTGATAATCTTCTTAATCTACAGGTTATTAACTTCAGCCTTTCAAAAGATGCCATGGAATTCACCAGCCTCAAATCTTTTTCTCAATTCCTGGCGCTTAATTTTGCCGATCCCTGTTTTCGGAATCGTCTCTTTGGAAAGAGGAATCAGGTAATCTGGATTTAACCCAATCGTATTCACAACGGTTTTCCGAATTGTCTTGATCACTGCGTTTAAGGAATTATCGTCAGTATCAGTAGCACTGAAAAAGATTGCCAATCTATCAGTATTGTCCCCAGTTTCTCTGACGGCACAGGCAGCGGTATAAGAGACTTCCACCCCTTCCACTTCTTCTACCACAGCTTCAATCTCATGACTGTAGTAGTTTTCAGCGTATATTATAATTATATCTTTTTGCCGCCCAGTAATGGTTAAACACCCATCCTTGATACATCCCAAATCTCCGGTGTTGAACCATCCATCCTCAGTGAAGGCTTGTTGGTTAGCTGCTTGATTCTGATAATAGCCAGGGGTTACGGTTAATCCTTTAACCTCTAATTGGCCAATCTCTCCCTCAGCAACTACCTGGTTTTGATCATCTACAATCCGCAGGTCAACTCCGGGAATTGGCGCTCCGACTTCTACAAACAAATCATCATCTGTGGTGGAATTGAGGGAAAAGTTATGGAAAAAAGTTACACCAGACGAAACTTCTGCCATCCCCCAAGAAGGGCACATCACTGTAGGAGCTAATCCCTGGGGGGCGAGTAGTTGTAAAAAACGCCTTGCTGTTTTCGCTACAATGGTTTCAGCACCGTTCAAGAAGAATTTCATTGACGATAAATCCCATTGTCGTTGGGCTATGGTTTCAGCACAGTCATTGATCAAGCCATAGGCAAAATTTGGAGCAAAGGCGATGTTAACTTTGAAACGATCAATCAAATCTAGCCATATCAGGGGTTCTTTTAGAAATAATTCTAAGGGAAAATGAATCTGTTGGTTTCCTAAATAAACATCCCGAATGTGGAAATATATCAGGGCTGCCACATGATCCATCGGTATCCAATTCAACGTAATATCTTCTCTGGCAAAACCGTTCATTTGCACCGAGCCCATAGCTTGGCTCAACAGATTTCGGTGGCTCAGTAAAACTCCTTTTGGCATACCTGTGCTACCGGAAGTAAGCATAATTACTGCCACATCATCTGGTTGACTATGGTAGCAATTAGTATCTGGTTTGCTTTCGCGCAACTCCTCCACGGTCTGCACCGGAAATTTTCCCACCTGCACAAGTTCCGGCAGATTAGGAATTTTAGCGGCAAAGCTAGCATCTGTCAACAATAATGGTAGCTCCAGCATCTGCAATGTATAGCAAATTTTGCTAATATTCCTGTTATTTTTTTCAGGGTTAATAGTAACGTTATTTCCTAAAGAAACTGGGACAAAACCGCCGAGTATGCACCCCCAAAAAGCACTGATAAAGTCTTGAGAAGACTCAATTTGAAATACCACTTTATCTTGGGGTTGTAATCCTAGTTTTATTAGACCATATAGAATCCGTCGCGCTTCTAATAATAAGTCTTGATAGGATTGAAATTTTTCCGACTGATCCGGTTGGATGTAAATTATTCCCTGCTCTGTCGTAGCTGCTGTTTGTAGGATTTCAGGCAGGATAGTTGGACTGTTTCCCGACAGGTTTAGTGAGCCTCCATAGCTTATTGCTGGTTTGCGGGAAGGTTCACTAAAGCTGGTTTGATCTGATTTTTTTTTGTTGGAAAACATTTTTGTGATTAATCAGGTTTTGGTAAAAATCTATCTAGATAAATTAATCAAGATTAAATTTCGCTTGGCTAAGGGGCAAAAGTCAATCAATTACCCATTAGCCATTATCAATACTAGAAGGTTCCGTAAAACCACTTCGATGGATCTTCTGGATCCTCCGATGTACCATAATCACTACGGAGCTTAGCATATTCATCTCGTGATATCAAACCATCCTGATTAATATCAAGACTTTCAAACCCCCGTTTAATACTTTCCTGGTTGGTTTCTCCCAGAGCTTTTAAATATGCCTCATATTCTTTGAGACTAATTGTGCCATTTCCATCTAAATCCAAGCAATCAAACATTAGTTTGTTGAATTCTTGATTTTTTTCAACTTGAGTGGCATCCATGTTTGCCCGAGCTTCCAAAAACTCAACTAGACTGACTTTTCCATCTCCATCTTGATCAGCAGAAGCCAAATAATTATCCCAAGCTTTGGTATAGGTATCGAGAATTTTATGGTAGTTATAATCGCCCTGCTTAAAACCCAAATATTCAGCAATTTTTTTGCCAATTATCTGCAAGTCTTCCTTCTCCAGTACTCCATTTTTAGATTGATCGTATTTATAGAATGCTAAAGCAATTTTGCGCTGAATAAAGGGAGATAACATGATTATTTTTTCCTGTCGATGCTAAGAAGTTATTTGTTTACGATTAACTTTAGACTGTTGACTAACAAGAGGCTTTACCCGTGTGGCCTTTTCCAAAATTTTAGGAGAATTTGCTCCAAACAACTATTATAAAACTGGCCAACACCGAAACGATATCACAGCCGATTAGTGGACTTAAGGGCGATCCTCCTTTGGAGCCGCTGCGAGAAAGCATTTCTCGACCATACCCACACTCTACTCCCTGCTCCCTACTGCCTTTGCTCTATACTAATAGATAAAGCAAAAAACTAAACCACAAAAATACCAATATCATGCTGGATTGGTTAGCAGTTTGGGGAATTTCTAGTGCTGGTGGCTATCTCGCTAAAGAAGTGATCGGTCCCTTGGCCAAAGAAGCTCTAGAAGACTACACTAAAGACTTCTTCAAAGAGTCTATCAAAGACTATACTGGACTATCCGATCAAACTACCCAGAAAAAACTATTTGGTAAAGCATTAAAAGAATTTGTAGCTTTAGTTGAAAAGGAATTGGACGATGCTGAGCTATCCAAGCAAGAATTAAAACAGTATACTAAACCCCTCAAGCAGTATATTAAAAACTAATCCATTAAAGCTATCCTAGGAAGTGCGTTTAAGTATGGCTGTCAACAAATAGATACCGAGACATTAGCCAAGACTTGGATTGAGCTTAAGTTATTACCATTACCAGAAGAATTTCGTTGGAAGTATATTGCTAGACAGTATCTCAAGCAAGTACACACTATCATCCGGGAATCGGATCAGTTGCGGCCTATCCGGGATTCCCAAACTTTAGATGCGATCGCGTAGCGTAGCCCTTCGGGCTAATCGCACAAAACACTAACGCTACAGCAGGCATTATCCCAGACTTTGACCAAAAATTTGGGTCAATAGCCCCGTCCTTCGTTCGACGGCTTTCTGTTTTTGTGTTATACTTTACGTAGAGTTATCCCACGTCAAAGATGAATGTCTTAGAGTTTAAGGTCAAAGGGAAGAAAACTCAATATGCTGCGATTGATGAAGCAATCCGTACTGGTCAGTTTGTTCGGAACAAGTGCATTCGTTACTGGATGGACAATAAAGGCGTAGGACAAAAAGACCTGTACCGTCATAACACGTGGCTTAGAGCTGAATACGCCTTTGTAAAAGACCTAAACTCTCATGCATGTCAAGCTTCGGTTGAAAGAGCTTATAGCTCAATTGCTAGATTTTACGATAAATGCAAAAAGCAAGTTCCTGGCAAAAAGGGATATCCTAAGTTTAAAAAGTTTTCTCGATCAGTTGAATACAAGACATCGGGCTGGAAGTTGTCAGGGGATGCTAAATCAATAAATTTCTTAGACAAGAAAGGTATTGGAAAGCTAAAACTGAAAGGGACTTGGGAGTTATGGCGTTACGATCTTAAGCTAATCAAACGAGTTAGATTGGTGCGCCGTGCAGATGGTTACTACGTCCAGTTCTGTATAAAAATTGATACAAAAGAATCTTTAGAGCCTGCTCATACTAATGTTGGATTAGACGTAGGACTCAAGGAATTTTACACTGATTCTAAGGGAGGTGTAGAGCCGAATCCCAGGTTTTATCGTAAAGGAGAAAAAAAACTAAAGTTTTATCAACGTCGGGTTTCTCGCAAAAAGAAAGGCTCATCCAATCGCAAAAAAGCCATTAATAGATTAGGCCGGACACACCTTAAGATAAGTAGGCAACGTGAAGAACATGCCAAGAGACTGGCCCGTTGCGTAATCCACTCTAACGACGTGGTCGCTTACGAAGACTTAAGGGTTAAGAATCTGGTTAAAAACCACTGTCTAGCCAAGTCTATCAATGATGCGGGTTGGTATCAATTTAGGAAATGGCTGGAATATTTTGGACAAAAGTTTGGTAAACAAACGATAGCGGTAAATCCTGCTTACACTAGTCAGAATTGTTCCAGTTGTGGTGAAGTTGTCAAAAAATCGCTATCAACTAGAACCCATTCTTGTTCATGTGGGTGTGTGTTAGATCGCGATCATAATGCAGCCATCAATATTTTAAAAAGAGCCTTGGGTACGGTAGGGCATACCGGAACCTGGATCGTCGATCCGAACGCTTTAGGAGAAGACGCCTCTACTCTTTCTGATTCCGGTCTGAAAGAGCAAGCGACCTCGTTGATTAAAGAATCCCCGTTCTTATAGGACGGGGAGTGTCAATTAAGCACCTATCAAGAAGCACTCCTAGAGCGCTACGGTAATCTGGGCTTAGATAGTTTAGATACCAGTGGCTATGCCTATAACGAACTAAAACTCTGGAGGATATTTATCCCTCAAAATGTGCGAGAGGTTCATGACCTGATGCCGTCAGCTCTTCATGAACTTCCTAAAGATTATTATAAACAACTGGGAGACAGTGGTCAACTAGACATAGAAATTGAGCTAGAGGAGTTGAAGCGAGACAAAAAGCTTTATCATCAACA
>NZ_JAAHHS010000201.1 GCF_010692395.1 Moorena sp. SIO3H5 | reverse complement strand
GAAGACGACGCTCTTCCGATCTAATAGGGAATAGGGAGTAGGGAGCAGGGAGCAGGGAGCAGGGAGCAGGGAGTAGGGAGTAGGGAATAGGGAACAGGGAATAGGGAACTTCATTCCCAATTCTTAATTCTTAATTCTTAATTCTTAATTTTAAAAACCCTTGACAAAATAAAGTATAATCATTATAATTATATTTATAAACCTAAAAGCCTTTTTTAGACTATGCATCACAATTTTCTGCCAAATTCAGACAACAATCCAGAGGATATCACTGGGAAGATTACTCCTGAGGAGTTTTCCGAAAAAGAATTCCTTGTTCCGTATATTCTGAAGGGAACTCGCCAGCAAATAAGCCATACCATGCATATCCTTAATGCCATGGGCTATGCACAGCTTTCGGATTGGAGTCCTCTTCAACCCACTGGAATTCCAGGCCAATTTATTACGATCATGAGGAGATACTGGATTTGGCGTTAAACCTTGTCTTGATGCAGTCGCTCATGGGGGAAACCCCCAAGACCGCGCTGCATCGCTAAATTTCTGGGGGGGTTTCCCCCCAGGGCAAAGGCTCCGGTCTGTTCGCTTAGGGAACAGATAGGTGAGAAAATTCAGTGCATAGTCGAAAATTACTAGCCGTGGAAAGTATTTCTGCGGCTATTTTTTTGGTTAGTAGGTTGAAGGTTAGTATGTTTAAGGTTAGTAGGTTTAAGGTTAGTAGGTTGAAGGTTAGCAGGTTTAAGGTTAGCAGGTTGAAGGTTAGCAGGTTGAAGGTTAGCAGGTTGAAGGTTAGCACGCTACGCGAACAGCCGAAGGCCAAGGTCTTTGGCTGTTCGCGTAGCGTGCGCTTAAGCTGAATGCTGAATGCTGAATGCTGAATGCTGATTGATTACGATACACCCGTCTAAGGTTCTGTTCGTAGATATCCGAGAATAGTGGTAGTATTAAACAATTTTGGAAATCGATTCAGTAATGCAGTAGACTGAGGAGCAGGTAATATCAGTAATAGGATAATTTTCAACAATACTTTTAAGGTAACCTTTGTCAGTAAAAAGCTTGGATCATGTCTGAGAGCATGGCCAATAAATCGGAGTGCGGCTAGGGTTTGGTGTCGTTGTGGAGAGGATTCAAGAGCCTTGAAAATTAGGTACTTATAGAGGTTAGCGAGGCTGTGCTTTTTGAGATATTGTAGAGAATCAGGAGCAGCAGCAAAAGCTTGTTCAATTACTTGTAAACAACCTGCTTCCATCTTGGAAGTATCAGAAGAGGCTGAATTAGCAGAGACTCGATATAAAATGTGTGGGTATGGTACAGCGACAAAGGAATAATGAGCTGCGAGCCGCAGCCACATATTCCAATCTTCTGCCTGGGTTAGGGATTCATCAAATTGACCAACTGTGTCAAATGCTTTCTTACGAATTAGGACGTTAGAACCATTTTCCAAAAAATCAGTTAGCAACAGCTGAGGATAAACATCACCATTGAGAGTGATATGGTTACCTCGCCGCAAAAACTGACCTGATTCATCAATGTAATTTGTCCAACTATAGGCAACGGCGGCTTGGGGGTTTGCTTGTAAGGCGTTGAACTGGAACTCTAATTTATCCGGATGCCAGAGATCATCGGCATCTAGGAACGCAATATAATCTCCTGAAGCATGGGATAATCCACGATTACGGGCTGAGTTGACACCAGCATTGGGATAGGAAAAAATTTTTAATCGAACATCTTTGATACTAGAAATTATTTCCCCTGTCGAGTCTTGGGAGCCATCATTAATGACAATTAGTTCAAAATTACTAATTGTCTGATTTAAAACCGATTCAATAGTTTGTTTAATAGTTTGTTCGTCATTATAAACTGGTATAATTATAGATATTAAAACCATATTATACTGATTTAGTTCTATAGTTCATAATCACTTTAATAGTTTCTTGTGGAGCATTTTGCTGCTTCAAATAGTTTTTGAGAGTTGTTTGAGTTTGATTTTTTAGTAAAAAATCACTGACTAACAGTTTAATAACTTGCCTAACATATAAAATAGCATACCTCCAGAAAGGGACATGGTGTGAGTCTTGATAAATTATATTGACCATATGCCAGATATTATAATTTGACTTTAAATTAGTGAATCCTTTCAAAATATGTAGTCTTTTGGCTTTATCCGGTTGGAGATACCATTGTAGTAAAGGGGGCATATAACGAATCAAGTCATTTACATTATAATCAGTAGTGGCTTGGAGTTTACTTGACAAAATTACATTAAAGCCTGATTTATTAGCACGACTAACAAACTCAAAGTCACCGCCATAATGTCGGAATCTATCAGCATCTGGAAACCCAATTTTATCCACGACTGCTCTGGGGATGATAGCTATATTACCATTTAGGGTATCGACAGACCTAGCTTCTGTTGTCGCAAAATAATCCATACTCCGAATTGGCTGTTTTTTATGCATGCCACTGAACACAATCCAATCGGAATAGGTTGTATCCCGGACAATACCCCCAACAATTGTATTATTGTACAGTGGAGACTGACAAATATTAATCAGGTTGTTAAGGAAATTGTCTGACAGATAAATATCATCATTTAGCCAGACTAGGTAATCGGAGTCTAATTTATCTATGGCATAGTTCATGCCGAGACAAATCCCACCTGTCCACCAAAGATTGCCATCTCCTTCAATTAAGTAAACATTGGGAAATTGACTTCTAATCATTTCTATGGTGCCATCTGTGGAACCATCATCTACTATGATGACTGATATAACTGAGGTATTATCAGTATTTGCTTGAGGAATTTGCTGAAAAATTTGACTCACAATAGTCTGAGTATAGTGTTGCCTATTTCTAACTGGAATAATTAAGGATATTTGGGTCATGATAGGAAAGGGAGTAGGGAGTAGGGAGTAGGGAATCGGGAATCGGGAATCGGGAATCGGGAATCGGAAATCGGGAATCGGGAATCGGGAATCGGAAGAAAAAAAAATAAAATAAGTTTTTGGAATTAATTAATATTCAAAGTTATGTTATTTTGAAAAACTAAACTACCTATTCAAAAAAATGTTCTAATAATAGTATTTTCGTTAATTATTTGTCCCTGCTCCCTGCTCCCTGCTCCCTGCTCCCTGCTCCCTGCTCCCTGCTCCCTGCTCCCTGCTCCCTGTTCCCTGTTCCCTGCTTCCTGTTCCCTGTTCCCTGCTCCCTGTTCCCTGTTCCCTTATTTTGTAAAAGCTTTCTAATAACAAAAAATGGACTAATCAAACTGCCCCAGAAGAATTCTAGTTGGAAGGCGGCAATGAGATTAGTTTTAAGTTGTCCTCGATACTTAAGGAAATGTAGGATAACTCGGCGCAAATTTCCCAATAAAGTTCTGGTAATTACCATGGGCTTTTGCCAAAAGGTAGCATTAATCAGGCGGAGCTGACAGGTTGCTAAACCACAGCCACGAGCGAGAGTGAGTAAGTAATCTCTCTGAAGACGCCAGTGGGGAATCTTATGATAGCTATGCATGGCGGGGTTATACCAAATTTCCCAACCTGCTTTGTACATATACAGCAATGGCTCATAATCATCTCCCTGCACGAATAATCCGGGCAGTTTGCCTGTCAAACTGGGACGAGGTGGCACACTATCGAGCCAAGCTTTTCTACGAACTACTAAGCTTGCCCCTGGGGGTAGCCTGATTTCTTCGGCTTGAAAGGGATGGGGGTTTGGTCCATGTTCCCGAATTGCGAGAAATTGCTTGATGGGATCAAAATTTTCTGGGGGTTCGACTTCAAAATCACCGTGAATTTGACCACTGTAGGCTCCTGCCCTAGGATACTCTTGACCAAAGTCATAGGCTTCAGCAATCCAGTTGGGATCAGGTAAATTGTCATCATCTAAAAAACCGATTAATTCACCTTTAGCCTCTTGGACAGCTCGCAACCTGGCAAATGCTGATCCTTGTTCAAGTTCAAAACAATATCTTAAGGGGACAGATAAATCCCAATTGCTTTGATAGTCCTGAATAACCTGGGCAGTATCATCGCTACTATTGTTGTCAACGACAATAATTTCCCAACTGATGGAGTTGAGTGAAATTTGCGATCGCAGTCCTTCGAGCAGTAATGGTAAACGGTTTGCCCCATTATAGGTCGGAATCGCTACAGTGAAGTCAACAGACATAGAACTAGCTCATATGGCTTTGTTAGGAAATCACCACAAATTAGCCAAGTTGGCTCAACTAAGAGAACCATAATTTGATATCCTTAGATATCCTGATTGGTGATTTGACATTGATGGAGAGAACCTCCTTCACCCACTCAATCATACTTATGATTAAATCAACAACTGTATTTTCCTGGATTTCAAGGGCGATCCATGGGCTAGTATGGGTGAACTAACCCATCTAATTCGTGTTCTAGACAAGGTAAGGGAGATGCAGGGTGTTTATAAAATAATTGTCCCTTATCCAAAAATTGTTTGAGTGTTGACCGTTGACTCTTTAGTGTTGACTGTTGACTGTTTCGGTTTAGCTATTTAGTGTTGACTATTCACTATTGACTGTTAATAAACAGCAATATTGCTAGCATTTCCTACTTACTAAGAGTCATCTACCGTGTTATTCAACTCATACGCTTTTATTTTCGGCTTTCTTCCCATTACCCTGGTGGTTTTTTTTGGCTTAAGTCGCTTCCGTGTGGTTAAAGCCACCTGGGTATGGATGACGTTAGCATCCCTATTTTTTTATGGTTATTGGAAAATTGCTTATCTGCCTCTGTTGATAATTTCAATTAGTGGTAACTATGTCATTGGCAAACAGATAGAGAAGCTAGTAATTCTGTTAGATGAAGGAAGTGGAGAGGATAGTGCGGCTCCTAATAAACCCGATAAAATATCAAGCCTAGTATCTACAGTAGTTAGTTATAAACAGCAAACTAAACTGCTGCTTTGGATAGGTATTGGTTTTAATTTAGCGATTTTGGGGTATTTCAAATATGCTAATTTTTTCGTAGATTCATTAAACTACATTTTAGGCACAAGTATCACTATTCCACCAATCTTACTTCCTTTAGCGATTTCTTTTTATAGCTTTACCCAAATTGCCTATATTGTTGATGCTTATCGTGGGGAAACGAAAAAGTGTAGGTATAATTTCATGACCTATAGCCTGTTTGTGTCTTTCTTTCCCCAACTGATAGCCGGTCCAATTCTCCGTTACGATGAACTATTGCCCCAGTTTGAGAAGTTACGCAATAGCCTGTTTTCCTGGAAAAACATGGGAATGGGGCTGAGCCTCTTTATTCTAGGTTTAGGTAAAAAAGTTGCGATCGCAGATAATCTATCTCCCTGGGTAGCCACTATTTTTAATAATACTGACCAACTCACCTTTGTAGAAGCTTGGGTTGGGGCATTGAGTTATACCTTTCAACTGTATTTCGATTTTTCCGGCTACTCTGACATGGCCATTGGCTTAGGATTAATCACAAATATCCGGCTACCGATTAACTTTAATTCCCCCTACAAAGCGACATCTATCAGTGACTTTTGGCGACGTTGGCACATTACTTTGTCCAATTTTCTCCGGGATTACCTATATATTCCTCTTGGTGGTAATCGTCGCGGTCGTCTACGTCAATATGGTAACTTATTAGCCACAATGCTTCTCGGAGGATTGTGGCATGGTGCTGGCTGGACATTTGTGATTTGGGGGGGACTCCATGGCTTATTTTTGGTAATTAATCATAGCTGGCGACAAATGAAGCTATCGATGCCAAAAATTCTAGCTTGGATGGTGACATTTTTAGCAGTGGTGAGTACGTGGGTATTGTTTCGGGCAACTAGTATTAGTGATGGTCTAGGAATATTACAGGCAATGGTAGGACTCAAGGGGGTTATCTTACCTACTACTTATCAAAATACCTTGGGTTGGTTAACCCCTTTAGGTATCCAATTTAAGGAGTGGCAAGAGATGAAAGTTCTTCTGCCACCTATAGGGTTAGAAAAAACCTTTATGGTACTATTCGGACTAATCCTAGGGGTTACCTTTTTGCCTAATACCCAGCAAATCATGAAACACTTTAAGCCTAGCTGGTACTGGGCAACAGGTATTGGCTTAATCGCTACATTTTGCCTACTGTCTCTTAACCGAGTTTCCGAATTTCTTTACTTCCAGTTTTAAGGTGAGCTATCAGCTATCAGCTATCAGCTATCAGCTATCAGCTATCAGCTATCAGCTATCAGCTATTCGCGTAGTGTGGTCTTTTGCCAAGGCTGACGGCTGACGGCTGACTGCTGTTCGCCCAGCGTGCGCGTAGCGCATATGCTGACGGAGGTAACCCAAACTATTCCCTCTGTTCCCTGTTCCCTGTTCCCTGTTCCCTGTTCCCTGTTCCCTGCTCCCTAATGTTAACTAACAGCTGGAACAACTGATTCACTTGCTGTTACTGGTTGACTGGGTGCTTTATTACTAAATGTCAGGCCTTGATCTCCACAATCAATGAAAATGGTATCCCCTTCGATAAACATATTTTCTAAAATCTTAGTAGCAATGGGATTTTCTAACTCCCGCTGAATTGCCCGCTTTAAGGGACGAGCACCATAGACGGGATCATATCCAGCGTCGGTTAGATAATCTTGAGCTTGCTCGGACATTGCCAGGGTAATCTTTTGCTCTGCCAACAGCTGCTCAATCCGTTTGAGTTGAATCCCGACAATTTTCCGCAATTCATCCTTGGTTAGGGTATGGAATATGATCACATCATCGACCCGGTTCACAAATTCTGGGCGAAAATGCGATCGCAAGGATTCTGTCACTCGTTTGCGCATTTCCTCATACTTGGAATCATCCCCAGCTACTCCCAAAATATGCTCACTGCCAATATTGCTGGTCATGACAATAATGGTATTCCGGAAATCGACGGTTCTGCCTTGGGAGTCGGTAATTCGTCCGTCGTCAAGTACCTGTAACAAAATGTTAAATACATCCCGGTGTGCTTTTTCCACCTCATCGAGCAATACTACTGAGTAAGGACGCCTACGCACGGACTCTGAGAGTTGTCCTCCTTCTTCATACCCTACATATCCTGGTGGGGCACCTACTAACCGAGAAACTGCGTGTTTTTCCATATACTCGGACATATCAATCCGCACCAGAGCTTCTTCACTGTCAAACAGAAACTGTGCGAGTGCTCTAGCTAATTCGGTTTTACCGACCCCAGTTGGTCCCATAAACAAGAACGAACCAATGGGACGCCCGGGGTCTTTCATCCCTGCTCTAGCCCGACGAATGGCAGCAGCTACAGCGGAAACTGCTTCTGTTTGCCCAATCACCCGTTTATGTAAATGTCCTTCCAGCTGTAATAACTTCTGGCGCTCTGATTCCAGCAATCGCTTCAGGGGAATTCCGGTCCATTTGGCCACAATTTCGGCAATATCGGATTCACTGACTTGTTCTCGCAACAGAGCAGTACCTCCTGATTGGAGTTCCAGCATCATACTTTCTTTGGCTTCCCGGTCCCGCTGTAAAGCTTCTAATTTGCCATATTTTAGCTGGGCTGCCTTATTCAGGTCATAATTCCGTTCTGCCTGTTCCACTTGTACCCTTAAGTGTTCTTCCTCCTCTTTTAAGGCACTGATGTCTTGTAACAGTTGCTTTTCCGACTGCCATTGTTTATTGAGTTGTTCCTGTTTCCCCCGTAAAACCACAATTTCCTTTTCAATGCGCTCTAACCGTTCTTGGGCAGAACTATAAGTGGCGGTGGTGGCAGTGGTTCGCTTATCTTCCCCTTCTAAAGATAACTTTTCCATTTCCAGCTGCATCAGCCTGCGGTCAGTAGCTTCCAATTCCACTGGCTTGGAGGTAATTTCCATTTTGATTTTGGCTGCTGCCTCATCTACCAAATCAATGGCTTTATCGGGTAAAAATCGGTCAGTAATATAGCGCTGGGATAAGGTAGCTGCTGCTACCAAGGCTGAGTCGGTTATATTAACCCCGTGATGGACTTCATAGCGTTCTTTGAGTCCCCGCAAAATCGAAATGGTGTCTTCTACAGTTGGTTGCTTAACATAGACTTGCTGAAACCTACGTTCTAGAGCAGCATCCTTTTCAATATGCTTCCGGTACTCATCAAGGGTAGTTGCTCCAATACAACGCAATTCTCCCCGAGCTAGCATTGGTTTGAGTAAATTGCCTGCATCCATGGTGCCACCGCTAGCACCAGCTCCGACTACGGTGTGCAATTCATCGATAAACAGGACAATTTGACCATCTGAGTGGGTCACTTCTCTGAGTACAGCTCTAAGTCGGTCTTCAAATTCTCCCCGATATTTAGCACCTGCAATCAAGCTGCCCATATCTAAGGAAATCAGCTGGCGGTTTTTGAGGGATTCTGGGACATCTCCATTCACAATTCGTTGGGCTAGTCCTTCTGCGATCGCAGTTTTTCCTACCCCTGGCTCTCCAATCAACACGGGGTTATTTTTGGACCGACGAGAGAGCACCTGAACCACCCGACGAATTTCCTCATCCCTACCAATCACTGGGTCAAGTTTTCCGGCTTGAGCGGCTTCGGTCAAATCCCGTCCGTACTTTTCCAAGGCTTCGTAACGGGATTCGGGATTTTGGTCTGTGACCTTTTGAGAGCCTCGGATGGATTTAATGGCCTCTTCGAGCTTGGCGGCATCCTGGTTATAGGTTTTGAGCAAGCGGCGTCCTACCCGTTCATCCACCGCTAAACCCAGTAACAGATGTTCTACTGCAATATACTCATCCTGCAAAGCCTTGCGATAGGCTTCCGCATTATCGAGCATCACATCCAAACCACGACCAAGGTACAATTGGTCTAGGTTAGCGACCTTAGGTTGGCGGTTAGCAAAATTTTCCAGTTGTTGCTGGAACCGGTTAACATCAACAGTGACACGGGATAGAATCCGATTGGGTAGCCCATCTTGTTCCAACAATGCGATCGCAACGTGTTCGACTTCCAGCTGTTGATTTTTGCACCGACGGGCGACATCTTGAGATTTAACAATCGCTTCCCAGGCTTTATCTGTAAACTTGTTGGCGTCAGTGGGCTGCATATCCTACAACAAATCTCGCTTTTTTACCATCTATGCTGTGGTTAGTATAGCAATCCCTTTTACTCTCTATCCGGAAAGTCGGGTTTGAAATTGATCGAGGATAGATTATTACTGATCAAAGGTTGATGGTTAGGGTTGCCCTTCACGGTAGGGTTTCTGGATCAATCCCCATTGTTTTGAGATAATCCGCTAACCGTTGAGCTCGTTGATATTCCTGTTGAGCAATTTGCTCTGGTGTCAATAAGCGATTTCCAAGGAAATCGTACCAGTATAACCACTCTCGTTGCCATCCCTGGTATATCCCTTGTTCTCGTCCAATTAACAAGCCTAGTTCTGGTATCTCTATCAGTTCACCGGATTGTCTGATATATTCCCCGTCTACCAAGCGATACACTTCAAAGGGCTCATGCTTATCCCGTCGCCAATGGTGGGGGTTATAAATGGTGTAATTAAGTACTCCTAGTTGAGCGTATTTTTCCAGCTTTTGGTCGTACTCACCCCCTGGGGTTTGAGAAACAACTTCTAACACCCATTGGGGAACTATATAATTTTCTTCCCATAGCACATAGCTGAGCCTTCCCTTTGCACTCTTACGTCGCACTACCCCTAGACTTAAGAAACCATCAGGGACAATAGCCGGTTCTTTAGGTTTATAGTAAACTCCCATGTTGACCCCTAGGAACCAATCTTGGCGCTCTGACCACAGCCAAGATAGTACTGCTCTTAATAGAGTGGGAATTAGGATTTGTAATTCATTATCCACAGGGGTATCGTCGGAATCTGGTAGCTCTTCTGCAGAGGGGAAATACTGCAATGGGTCATACTGTATCATGGTTGGTTTCCGAAGGGGATACTCACGATAAGAGGATTAATTTGCTCTGTATGCTTTTGGTGTCATGCCCGTAAATTCTCGAAACTTTTTGCTTAAATGACTGTGGCTGTTGAACCCACACTCTAAGGCAATGTCCACAATTAATCGGTCTTTTTGATTCAACAACTGCTTCGCCCGTTCTACCCGTTGCTGGATCAAGTATTGGTAGGGAGACATGCCGATTGACTGCTTAAATAGACGGCTGAAATGAAATTGGCTCATGTCTAGCAATTGAGCTAATTCTGCCAGTTTAATATCTCGATCTAAATGTGTATCAATGTAATCTATAATTAGCTGGAGTTGACGCAGGGGTAAGCCACCCTCGTAAATTGGCAACTGAGGTTTGGTAGCTGCGTGCTGCCTCAGTAAATTGACTGCTAAGACGTTAGCCAGAGAATCAATGTAAAGTGTGCTGCCTGAAGATTCCTGTTGAAGTTCAGTGAGTAGCATGATTGCGATCGCTTCAATCTGTGGATTGCGAGTCCGAAATTCCGGCAGTAATTCTAGCCGATCGGGATTCTGTTCTAGGGTTTGGCTAGCAACACTTTGAATAAACTGAGATTTAAGCCGAATCTGCAAGTAATTATCATCACTGTCCCACCGAGCAAAAAACGGTGTCTTGGCAGGGGTAATGGACATGTCTCCTTTTTTATACAGCCCTGTATAGGTTTTACCGGCCTGAATTTGCAGCAAGCGAACGGGACGAGGAGCAAGGGAGATAGAAAGGGTATGCTCATCATTGTAATGACAATTTCCCTCTCCAGCAGGATGTTGGAAGTGTTGGACTCGAATATTCTCCCAGCTTTGAGTTTGGGGAGACTTCTCGGATAAGCCATTTGTTTGAGGCTGTTGGATAGTAGGATTCTTCATTATCCAAATCCAGTGCGTCTAGTTCCGATTATATTCAGGTTGGGCTAGTTTCCAGCAAAAATGTGAAAAGCGATCGCAATGTGAAAAGCGATCGCAAGATTGTGATAGTACCACAAGAACTAGATAGCTTAGCATCAATCGCCTTTCTAAGCTGTAAGGGTGATTGTTAAGCAGAAAGTATCAAGAATATGAATATACTTATTTTTGGTTCAACCGGTGGTACAGGTCGTCAGGTGGTGGAACAGGCTCTTGAGCAGGGACACAGGGTTACAGCGTTTGCACGGAATCCCGCCAAGCTAGATATCAACCACAAAAATCTCAAGGTTGTTCAGGGGGATGTTATGGATCTCCCATCAGTGGAGAAGGCGGTCCAAGGTCAAGAAGCAGTGGTGTGTGTACTCGGAGCAGGTCAGAATATGACAGGGACAATCCGGTCAGAGGGAACGCAACAGATCATTCACGCCATGGAAAAAGCAGGTATCCGACGCTTTATCTGTCAATCAACTCTTGGAGCAGGAGATAGTTGGGAAAATCTTAACTTTTTCTGGAAGTATATCATGTTTGGATTCCTGTTACGGAACGTGTTTGCTGATCATCAAAGGCAAGAGAACTATGTTTTGCAAAGCGGTCTAGACTGGACAATTGTTCGTCCTGGAGCCTTTGTAGATGGGAATCGCACTGGCAACTACCGACACGGCTTTCCAAGTAACGATAAGACATCAAAACTCAAAATTTCTCGTCCTGATGTTGCTGACTTTATAGTCAAGCAACTGGCAGATGAAAAGTATATTCACAAGACACCAAGTTTGTCTTATTGAAGTAAGTATTTAGCATTCAGCTATCAGCTATCAGCCAAAAACTGTTCGCGTAGCGTGAGCTTTTAGCTCACGGCTGAGGGCTGAGGGCTGACTGCTGACACATTGCTAACTATTTTGTTACCTAAAATTCATCAAGAAGGCTCCCGCCATAATCTTTGATTTGGCGGAAACTTTAACCTGATTGCATGACCATTAACTTCACTGACGGGTTCAAGGCTGGTCGGTTTTCTGTATTCTGCAACTATGAAACACGAGAGCACTTGTTCAGACTCAAAATGAATCGGGTACGAGTGGCCAGACGAGCCGACGGTTATTACGCCCAATTCTGCTTTGATGCTAACCGAAAAGAGAAAGGTAGCTATACTGGTAATTTGGCGGGTCTTGATTTAGGTATCAAGTATTTCTAGCTGAGGGGGTAACATTAGCTCTAAAAAGCTTGCTATATAAGGCTTTGATTCCAATTATCTCAGGGAATATAAACTTCCAAATTGACCCTACGAATGATTTTATGGAAGCTCAAACCCTTATAACTACGTCTAAGGTCGCGCCCAAAACAGCATGTATCTTTTTGTAACTCATGGGCTAAACTCATTACCCACTACAGACTTTAGCTGGCATGCCACCCCCCCTGAGTTAGAGGACATCAACACGCGGCGGTCGCAAAAGGGGGCAACAAAACCAAGCATTAGGACGTAGTAAGGAAGGTTTGTCTATAAAAAACTACATCATAGCTGAAGGGTTTGGAAAACCAATCGTTTTTGTCCTAACATATAGGTGATATCGATCACACACAGTTGCATGTTTAGCCCTTAACTTTGTAAACACGCCCTAAAAACGAAAAATAAGATTATTAATGACAAACTTTTCCTCATTTATGATGATTGCTGATGATACATTAAAGTTATCATTAGACAATAATAAGAAAAAAACGCTGAAATCTCATCTTATGAATTCATTGCTGTTTGAGGATCGTATTTTACTGTCTGATTCCCAAATTATTGGTAATCGTAACTTTAGAAAATTAATTAGAGATAATGACGAATTAATTAATTGTCTTACCCCTGAAAACTTTTCAATCGGAATTAGGGACTCTATTGATATTAGAACCGAAACAGCTGGAAGTCCGCAGATCATAGAAAAACCAAATATAATAGAAGTTCTTCAAGGATTTATTAGTTGGGATAAGTGTAAATGGACATCATCTTCTAATGATACTTTAACAAAAGAAAATTATCAAAAATTATTTGATATACAGTATATTGAAGGGAAAGCAAAACTAGAAAGATACAGTTTAGGTGATGCATCAGCAACAT
The DNA here is from genome assembly GCF_010692395.1 of Moorena sp. SIO3H5. Lineage (GTDB taxonomy): Bacteria > Cyanobacteriota > Cyanobacteriia > Cyanobacteriales > Coleofasciculaceae > Moorena. The sequence continues at coordinate 929 of NZ_JAAHHS010000201.1, read as the reverse complement.
ATGCAGATGATGTCCTTCGTTTATTTGATAGTGAGATAATTAAGCAAAGAATCGGAAAAGAACTATGTGATCTTATTCATACAATTGCCCGTGAATGGCGAGAATCACACAAAAGCTATCGTTATCCAAAATCTGGTTTGGGAATGGCATTTTTTTTAAATGATCTTCCTACAATGCTAAAAAAAAGGCACAAAAAAAATCTTTGGAAACAGTATCAGAAAGAAATTATTGATATTGCCCAAGCGTCTTATTTAACTACTCTTCCAAAGATACTTAATTGTAACATAATATATGGCTCAATGCACAAAGATAAAATCGAAATCAGTAGGGGATTATTAGCGAAAATAGAACGAATTGATGATGATATTTTCTACGATTCATGGCTAAGATTATTAGATTTTGAAGAAGGAATTTCTCGATTAAAAGCAGATGATATTGCTAAACTTAGAGAAAGCACTGAATATAAGGAGTATAGAAAAAAAATCAATCAATTTAATGGTAGTGAAAAAGCCCTTAAAGAAGTCAAAGAGAGTTTATTTCAATATAAAAGCTTAATTGATGAGCTTATCATTACAAAATTTCCTTGTTTTAGAAGTCCAAGAAAAGAGAAACGGGAGAAATTTCAATCCCTGGCAATATTGAGTGGTTTATCTACTTATGGAGGACTGTTTTTAAGCGGATTAGCTTTAGCAACTTCATTTACAGGTATGAATCTAATGGCTCTAGGGTTAGGAATCACTAGCTTTTTTACCTCACCAAGAGATCAAAAGGAAGACATAAAAGAAAGAAGACTTATTGAAACTGATAAACAAAGAATTATTGAAGAACTAAATAAATCAAACTCTCAAAAAATCGAAGCAGAAGTTTCAGTATTAACAGGAAACCAATTCTCTAAAGAGGTTTTTTTTAAAAGCATTACTTAAAAAATT
>NZ_JAAHHS010000200.1 GCF_010692395.1 Moorena sp. SIO3H5 | reverse complement strand
TTTGGGGTTGTGTGTTAGGAGGATTTGTACCAGTACCAGTATCAATACCCCCTAGTTATGACCAATCCCATAGTAGTCTGACCAAACTGCAAAATACTTGGGCTTTGTTAGGACAGCCTCTAGTACTAACAGATAGGAAATTAGCATCATCAGTAAGTGGGTGGTACCAACGTCTGAATTTAGGGAAGTTGGAGCTACAAACCATAGAGAAATTGCGTGACGCTGAAGTAGATAGGAATTGGTATAATTCTCAGCCAGAGGATGTAGCCCTGTTACTGCTAACTTCGGGCAGCACAGGGATACCGAAGGCAGTGATGCAAAGTCATAGGAGTTTATTAAGTCGTAGTGCAGCAACAGCACAGATTAACGATTTTAGTTGTGAAGAAATTTCCTTGAATTGGTTTCCTCTAGACCATGTAGGTGGAATTGTAATGTTTCACATCAGGGATGTGTATTTGGGATGTCAGCAAATTCATGTACCAACACAAGAGATATTGCAAGCACCGACGCGGTGGTTAGATTTGATGTCTCAATATCGGACAACAATTACTTGGGCACCTAACTTTGCTTACGAATTAGTAAATCAACGTTTAGAAGAATTAGACTATTCCGATAGACCAAGCACTAAGTCAATGTGGGATTTATCTTCCCTGAAATTCCTACTCAATGGAGGTGAAGCAGTTGTTGCCAAAACCGCCAGAAAGTTTGTCAAACTACTGAGTAAATGGAAATTACCAAAAACAGCCATGCACCCAGCTTGGGGGATGTCAGAAACTGCATCTGGTGTAGCCTATTCTCATAACTTTACCTTAGACTCAACAGATGATGGTCATAAATTTGTAGAAGTAGGGTCTCCCATTCCTGGATTTGCCATCAGAATAGTCGATAGTCAAAACCAGATAGTCTCAGAAGAAACAATTGGGCGGGTGCAAGTAAAAGGCGCATCAGTAACATCAGGTTACTATCAAAATCCCACGGCGAATCAAGAAGCTTTTAGATCAGATGGTTGGTTTAACACAGGAGATTTAGGCTTTCTCAAGAACGGAAGTTTAACAATTACCGGACGACAAAAAGACGTAATTATTATCAATGGTTTAAACTACTACAGCCATGAAATAGAATCAGCGGTAGAAGAATTACCAGGAATAGAAGTTTCTTACACCTGCGCTTGTGCCGTAAGAAAACCTAACAGCAATACCGATAAATTAGGGATATTTTTCAATAGTGATAAAACCGAATATCCCGAGTTATTAGCTTTATTAAAAGCGCTCAGAGAACAGGTAGTTAACCGCATGGGAATTAATCCCGATTATTTAATTCCCCTAGACAAAGACTTAATTCCCAAAACTTCCATTGGTAAGATTCAACGAACTCAGCTTAGTCAAAGATTTGCCACAGGAGAATTCCAGGAAGTCTTAAAACGGGTAGATTTAATTACCGAAAATAGCAGCCACACAATTCCTGATTGGTTTTATCAAAAAACCTGGCGGAGAAAACAAGGAAATTATCAGCTACAAAAATTAGCAAAAAATGAAGTATTTTTAGTATTTATAGATAAGTTAGGATTAGGTCAACGATTATGCCACAAATTAGACACTAATTCTCAGCCTTATGTGCAGATAGAATTAGGACAAACTTTCACCAAAGTCAATGACAATCACTATATAATTGCTCCAGATGTTAAAGACGACTATCAACAACTGTACCAATGTCTAGGAGGAGACAATATCCAAATCGGAGCAATTATTCACCTATGGCATTATGATAAATATACTGGTACTGGAGAAAATCCTGACACAGAAACTCTAGAAACAGCACAAAAAACCGGTATTTATAGCATTTTATTTATCCTACAAACCTTTGGTAATCATCAGGAAAATTATCCAGTACGACTACTGTATGTCGCAAGTCTAAGTCAGTCTCTGAATCCCAAAGAAGCAATTGCCTATGAAAAAGCCACAGTACCAGGTTTGTTGAAAACTATCCCGATGGAAATCCCTCACTGGCATTGTCGGCATCTAGACTTACCACAAGACTCATTAAAAGTCAATAGCGAGCGCATCCTTGAGGAATTAACTATTGATGCCAAAGATTCAGAAGTGGCTTATCGAGATGGAGAGCGTTGGGTATCAGGTCTGGAGAAAGTTGACCTACCTTCCTTACCATTACAACCATTACCATTCAAAGCAGGAGGCACTTACCTTATTAGTGGTGGTTTAGGAGGAATTGGTGTTGAAATTGCTAAGTATCTCCTGGAACATTATCAGGCTAAACTATTGCTTTTAGGTCGTACACCTCTACCAGATAGCAACAGTTGGGAAACCTATTTACAGCAAGGGGGTAAGCTAGCAGAGAAAATCAAAGCTTACCAACAATTACAACAAATAGGTGGTGAGGTGATTTACCAAGGGGTAGATATTGGCCATGAAAAAGCAGTGCAGGAGGTAGTACAGCAAACCTTGTCTGGATGGAACACTCAACAACTGGATGGGGTGATTCATTTGGCCGGAAGTTACCATGAAAGTTTACTGAAAGAGGAAACAAAGCAGAGTTTGGCAACTTTGCTTCATCCTAAAGTTCAGGGTGCTTGGGTATTACATCAACTGGTACAAAAACAACCATCAACCCTGTTTATAAACTTTTCTTCTGCCGCTGGTGTCTTTGGTGGTGCGACAGTCGGTGCTTACGCAAGTTCTAACAGTTTCCTGGAGAATTTGACTCATTATCAGCGCTATCAACGTGGGTTAAATAGTTATTGTTTTGCTTGGACAACATGGTCAGAAACTGGTATGAGTAAGGGATACCAAATGAAATATCTCACTCGGTCTCAAGGTTATTCTGATCTGAGTGTTTCACAAGGTATGTCTTCAATGTTAGCAGGGTTATGTCGTAACCAAGCCTACTTAATGGTGGGTTTGGATGGTAGTAATCTTAATATCAGAAGGTTGACTTCTACTTCGGATAGTCTGCAAGAATTAACAGCTTACTTTACTACTAACGGTAAAGGTAAACCCAATGTGAGTTTTCTGGAGTTAATGGTACAGGATGCAGTGGGTAAACCAAGTAGTTGTGCTGTGGTGGAGTTGCCTGAAATGCCTTTGACTGAGACTGGGGAAATTGACATAGGTTTACTTCGAGAGAGTAATTTGGGTGGTTCAACTCAAGAAAGGGTAAAGCCCAGGAATGAGACGGAGCGTAAAATTGCTCAAATTTGGCAGGAACTGCTTGGGGTATCCCAGGTGGGTATCTATGATAATTTCTTTGAGTTGGGGGGCAATTCACTTTTGGCAGTTCGCTTGATGAAATATATTGAAAATGAGTTGGGGAAATCTCTAGCCCTGTCAACCCTCTTCCAATCTCCTACTGTTGAGGAACTAGCTGCTGTTCTTGGTCAAGAGAGTATTTCCTCCTTTTCCCCTCTATTTCCTATTAACCCAAATGGCTCCAAAGTGCCAATATTTTGCATACACCCTGTTGGTGGAACTGCTTTCTGCTACTTTGAGTTAGCTAAACTATTGGGAACGGAGCAACCCTTCTATGGTCTACAAGCATTAGGTATAGAAAAAGGGCAAGAAGCACTGACACGGTTAGAAGATATGGCTAGTCTTTACCTTTCTGCTATTCGTGAGGTGCAGCCAAATGGTCCGTATACTCTACTTGGTTGGTCATTTGGTGGAGCAGTAGCATTACAGATGGCTTACGAATTAACGATTCAAGGTGAACAAGTAGCTTTTCTAGGATTACTTGATACCTGCGCCCCATCGAAGTTGCCTGATGAGCAAAACTTAGTAGAAGTAGAAGGGGAAGAAGTTGTCTTTCAATTGTTGGGGGGAACTGTTTCTATACCTACCGAAGAATTCCAGAAACTTGCTCCAGAGGAAAGAACAATCTTGATTTTTAATAAAGCTCAACAAGCTAATGTAGTTCCTCCTGATTTTCAGGTTGCTGATATTGAACGTCTCCTGAAAGTTTTGGATTTAAATTACAATGCAATGCGTAGCTACTCACCACCTAACTATTCAGGTTCTATGACTTTATTCAAACCTGAAAAAGGTTCATTGGGATTATCCCAGGAAGTCATTGCTGCTATGGGACCAACTCTAGGTTGGGCAGACGAGTCCATTGGCGAAGTTAAGGTAGAAACTGTTCCTGGTTATCACGAGTATATGGTTTATCCACCAGGCGTAACCACCTTGGCTAAGAAGTTACGAGCTTGTATAGAGAAAGCTTTGAGTCAGGCCAGTTATAGTCAAGAATTCAATCAACTCTAATCAAAATTTTCAATAAATTAGGTTATTAACATCATATGTCTCAAATTGTTACTGAATTAACAGGTGTACCTCGCACCCTACTTTTACCACTCAGGGGACGAGCTGATGAACAATCAAATCCTCATCCACTGTTTCAAGATCCACTAGCTGTTGAGTGGTTAAAACTCGCGGGTTGGGATCAAGAGCTAGAGAAATTTTATTCTAAAAGTGCTAAATCTGGTAGTATTTTAGCTGCTATCCGAACTTACCAGCATGATCAAATAACATCTGTTCATATTGCCAACCATTCCCATCCAGTTGTAGTGGAATTGGGAGCTGGATTATCTAGTCGTTTTCACCGTATTGGACAGAATGTTTATCGTTGGTTTGAACTAGATTTGCCCATGGTAACTGAATTGCGCTCTAAGTTAGATACACAGACAGAACAGCATCAGTTTATTAGTGCTTCAGTTATGGATTTTGACTGGATGAATAATTTGCCCAACGTAGAACCAGAAAACATTTTATTTATTGCAGAAGGCTTACTACCCTACTTTGAGGTAAATGAAGTCCAGCAACTCATATCTACGATGCGCTCTCGTTTTCCAGGGGCTACCTTAGATGTGGAAGTTATAGGAAATTCTGCCAAGATGTTTAGTAAAAGGTTCTCTCAAATTGGAGCTCCCCTAAAGTGGTTTTTGAAAAACGAACAAGACTTAAGCGCTATGGGATTGCAAGTAGTTAATACTTGGTGTCTCTATCAGCTATATCCAGAACGTTGGCCTTGGCAATGGCAACTACTTTTGAAATTACTTACCCAATTCCCCTACTTTCGTAATACTTATCTAATTGTGGAAACTAAGTTATAGCAATCAGGAATGAGATGTGATAAACTAATAGAATAGTTAGTGGACAAAAACCTGAAATAATTAGATACCTTTATGGAACCTATTCCACTAATAAAATGGATGAATCCAGAATAAGATATGTATAGTGGCGATCGCGTAGCGTAGCCCTTCGGGCTACGCTACGCGATCGCTAATCTTGAAGGCATCAAGGTAAAATAGATCAGGACTTACGCAAGGGAACTATATAGCAATTCTCATAGTAATGAGGTACAGTAACAGCAGTGAGTAAACCAATTATGAATATCTTCCTTGTCTTGATGAGTCTCCAACACCGTCTGGTAGAATTGTTCGCGTAGCGTGGCCTAAAGGCCAAAAGGCCAGCAAACATATTTGCTTTGGGGAGGCTACAGAGACCTCCCGTTTTTTTTGGCAAAAGGTTAGCTTAAACCATTATTATCTCTAGTTTACAGCTCTCTTGTCACCCCTTGAGTTAATCGACATACTCTTCGATAAACTTCCTAAGTTTCTTCACCTTAAACTCCTTAGCCAATCTATAAATAACCTTAGCAAAAGGAACAAACTTAGCATCTAACTTTTCCAGCTTTTCGGCTTCTTGTATGATGTCAAACACACTACCTCTCTTAGCAAAGTCATAAAGTAGGAGCAGAATATCAGATGGGGGAGGCACAATCGCATCTAGCTGGATGTCTTCAGCTCCAGCATCTGTTATAGTTTCTGGTTTTGGCATGAAGTCTTCATACACCCATTCCAGTTGCAAATGCTGTTTTAATTTTTCCAGTAATTCTGCTATGTCCACTGGTTTGGGAATAAAATCATCGCAGCCTGCCTTAGAACTCTGTTGCTTGTCTAACTCATAAACACTGGCAGATGAAGCAATAATCAACAGATCTTTAAAGTTATCTGATGAGCGCAGACGTCGCATCATTTCCAAGCCATCCATCACCGGCATCACCAAGTCAGTAATAATTAGGTCAGGGTTAAATTCTGTGGATTTTTCCAAACCCTCAACCCCATTACTTGCTTCCAATAGTTCAAATCCCAGAGGTTTTAACACATTCACAATTAAAGAGCGATTCTCCCATTTGTCATCTACTACTAAGATTTTCCGTGCTTTCCCCTGACAACCTATAATAGTTTTGGTGGAAGCTTGTTTACTCTGACTCACAGCTGTGGTAATGGGTAACTCTAAATCTATCGAAAAAATGCTACCTTGGCCATAAGTACTCTCAACATTGATAGCACTTCCCATCAAATTGATAATTGTTTGGCTAATCGCTAATCCAAGTCCAGTGCCTTGTTCACGATGCTCAACATCCCCCACCTGTTCAAAGGGCAAAAAGATTTTTTCCAGTTGTTCTGGGGTCATCCCAATGCCAGTATCTTTAATGATAAATCGAAGTCTGACTAGGGGGGATGGGCGAGTAGTAATTGCTTGGTGGTTACTGATAACGTCTACCTTAAAGGTGACTCCGCCATGGTCAGTAAACTTAATGGAATTTCCCAAAAGATTAATCAGAACTTGTCGCAATCGTTTGGGATCAGCCAGGATACCCTCTGGCAGATGGGATGAGGGTTTATAACTAAAAGCAATCTGCTTTTGCTGGGCTTTGACCAGGCAAATTTCTACAACTTCCATCAGAAAGGAAGGCAAATGAATTTCTGTCGGAAACAGTTCCATTTTCCGAGCTTCGATTTTGGATAAGTCTAAAATGTCATTAATCAGATGGAGTAGATAGTTGCCACACTTATAAATAAGGTTGATCTGGTCTTTTTGTTTAGGAGTTATCTGTGGATCCCGTTGTAGAATTTGGGCGTAACCCAAAACGCCATTGAGGGGAGTACGCAATTCATGACTCATATTAGCCAGGAATTGAGTTTTGGCGTGATTAGCCTGATCAGCCGCTTCTTTAGCTGCTTTGAACTCAACTGTACGTTCGGAGACCCGGATTTCCAGTAAACCATTGGCTTTTCGCAGTTCTGCTTCGATTCGCCTACGGCCAGCCAGATAAACTAGACCATAGCTAAATCCAAAGCAGGAAACACCAGCAAATAACAGCCAATAGCGGTAGTGATGGATAACTTGACCCAGAGTCACGTTTCCCCAATCTTCGTAGGGACGAACCCGCAGATTCCGTAAGGTTTCGTGACAAGGTTGGTAGTTGGCCGGGATCGTCCAGCCCTGATAACGACCAGCTTTGGCGGCTGGGTGCTCAGAAGGCATGGTAATTAATGCGATCGCAACCTCTTCCGCTAACTCCATTGGGGTATGGGGTAGTGTAGAAAAGGGCCATTCTGGATAAAGTTTAGTACTCACAGCAAAAGGGAAAGTGTCCTGATATTGAGTTTGCTGATTGAGGATCACAAAGTCATCACGATTAATTTTACCCTCCTGTGCCATACGTTCGAGGGTATCAGTGCGGACAGTGCCAGCATCGACAATACCATCACGAACAGCGTAGACCACTGCGTCATGGCTACCACCAAAGTGGAGGCCTCGAAAGTCACGGTAGGGGTTAACTCCAGCTTCTAACAGAATTTCCCATGCCATTTGCCAGCCCCCAAAGGCATTTTCACTAACGGCCATAAAGGTTTTGCCCCGTAAATCCTTTAAATCCTCGAGATCATTGCGGTCAGCATGACGCAGGATAACCGCTCCAAATTGGGTGTAAGGCTTGCCTAGGCGTAGATTTTTTAGGGTGGCAATTGGTATTGCCCCATAAATCGATTCCAACCGTACATACATGCCAGGGTTGGACAACACAAAGTCCACCTCCTGGTTAGCTACTATTTCTTCGAGGGTGTCAAACCCTAGTGGTACAAGTTGGAAAACATAGCCGGAAATGGTTTCACTGAGATAGTCTAGAGTCGGTTGCCATTTTGTTTTAGTATGCTCAACACCCCGAATTGTCAGCACTCCCACCTTAACAATCTTTACCTCTGAATTCATTATTTGTCCTGTTCTATCTACAGGTTCCTGAGCAGAAGTAATCCCTGGGGCAGGCGATGCTATTAGTGATAATCCCATGCCTAGAATCAGGCTGGATTTAATTAAGAAGTAAAGACGACTCATAGTTAGTAATTTTAATTATATGAGATACAAAATTTTGGGTTTTAGGGAGTACTTTTAAGAAAAATTAATATACCTCAGAACTATGAAAAAACTATACATTTTTTACGTTTAATAAAATATTTTTTTATTCATTAAACAATTTATTGATTGATAAATAATTAACATATTGAATATAGCATTTCCTAGTAAACGTCAGGTAAATATAAATTTTTTTCCTTGTCTTGATGCAGTCGCTAATGGGCACAGGCTGCATCCCGATTCCCGATTCCCGATTCCCGATTCCCGATTCCCGATTCCCGATTCCCGATTCCCAGATCTGCTGTTACCTGCGCTATACTAATTCTTTTCAAGATACTTTTCTATCAATAATCTAATTTTTTTTAATTGGAATTCATTAGCATAATTGGATATAGTCTGAGCAAAGGGAATAAACTTATCATCTAATTCTTTCAGATTTTCTGCCGTTTTAGTGATAGCGAACATATTCCCTTTCTTGGCCAAGTCATAAAGTTCAGCTAATACATCGTCTGGAGGAGGCAAAGTGGCGTCTGGCATAACTTTTTGAGCGGATTCAATTTTGATTTTTGATAATTCTGGATGATACTGTTCATATACCCATTCCAGTTGCAGATGCTGCTTTAATTTATCGAGTAATTCTTCAACGTTAACAGGCTTACAAAGAATATCAGTCCAGCCTATATCCTGACTCTGTTGCTGTTCTAATTCATAAACACTGGCAGATGTCGCGATTACCAGGATATGTTTCAATTGCTCTGATGAGCGGATACGTCGCATCATTTCAAAGCCATCCATCACTGGCATCACTAAGTCAGTAATAATTAAGTCAGGGTTAAATTCTGTGGCTTTTTGCAAACCCTCAACCCCATTACTCGCTTCCAAAAATTCAAATCCCAGAGGTTGTAAAAAATTAACAATAACAGAGCGATTCTCCGGTTTGTCATCTACCACTACTATTTTCCGCACCTTTCCCCGGAAACCAACGATAGTATTGGTATAAATTTTAGCTTTGTAATCCATTACTGTGGTAGTAGGTAAATCCAAATCCACAGAAAAAACGCTACCGTTGCCACAAGTACTTTCAACCTGGATAAAACTTCCCATGAGATTAACAATTTTCTGGCTAATAGCTAATCCTAGACCAGTGCCTTGATCTCGAATAGCACTATCCCCACATTGCTCAAAGGGTAAAAATATTTTTTCTAATTCTTCTGCTTTTATTCCGATGCCAGTATCTTCGATTTTAAATCGAATTCTAACCATGGGTGATTGGGAGACTTTGCCCATTAGTGGCATGATTTTGTCTGTGATAACTTTTCCCTCTTCCCCCTCTTCTCCCTCTTGCTGATCTCTATAAATCCTAGGGAGTGGGGGTTGTAGAGCTTTATCCTTACTGATCACCTCTACCTTGAAGGTTACTCCGCCATGGTCAGTAAACTTAATAGCATTGCTCAGGAGGTTAATCAGAACTTGTCGCAGTCGTTTTTCATCAGCCACAATACCTGCTGGTAGATAGGATGAGGGTTGATAAATAAAAGAGATACCCTTTTGCTGAGCTTTGATAAGGCAGATTTCTACAACCGAGATCAAAAAAGTAGGAAAATGAATCTCTTTCGGCAACAGTTCCATTTTCCTGGCTTCGATTTTCGAAAGCTCTAAGATGTCATTGATCAAGTTGAGCAAGTGAGTGCCACATTGGTAAACGAGATCGATACTATGCTTTTGTTTAGGGCTAGCGGTTTTATCGCGTTGGAGGATTTGGGCATAACCTAAAATGCCATTTAGAGGAGTACGAAGTTCATGAGTCATATTGGAGAGGAATTCACTTTTGGCTTGGCTAGCTAATTCAGCAGCTTCTTTAGCTTTTGCAAGTTCAATGGCTTGTTGTTTTAATTCCTGATTTTGAAGTTGTAGCTTTTCAGTTAACTCCTGAATCCGTAAATGGTTGATTATCCGAGTTAAGAGTTGCTCATGTTGGAGTGGCTTAGTGACATAATCGACTCCCCCAACTTCAAATCCTTTTACCTGATCCTCGGTACTGGATAACGCCGTCATAAAAATTACAGGAATATCTTTGGTAGCCGGATCCGCCTTCAAGCGACAGCAGGTTTCAAAGCCATCTATACCTGGCATCAAAACATCCAGTAAAATAATTTTAGGATGGGCATACTTAGCGCGTTTTAAACCACTTTCACCATCTTGGGATACTAAAATGGTGAAGCCACAATCTTCCAAATAATCAAAAGCAACCCTCAAATTAGTAGGATTATCGTCAATGATCAATATGGTATAATTTTTTAAGTTAAACTCATTCGTTTTAGCAGTTACACTCATGGAGTTTATTCTAGATGCAGATAGTCTTTAAGCAAGGTTAAAATTGCTTTTTATTGAAACCCTTCGGCTAAGTTTTTGAGTTTGGTGGGCTTTGGGAATGTATGTTTTCATCAAGTTCTTCCAGCCATAGCAATTCTAATTTGTCGTACTGCCCAGCATCGCCAATTCATAGAGCACTTCCATTTCCTGAGGGGGGGGTACGACAAACCGTTGATCACAACTGGGTTTTGACCCCTGTGATCAAGCTAGAGGCTGTTGAGATATTGGCTGATATACCCACTCTAACTGCAAATATTGCCCTAAGAAAACCAGTTACTGTTCCGGAAGAGGGGGAACAGACCGTCAGTGGGGCAACAGAGGGAGTATTGACTAATACTTATCATCACTTCCAATCAGCAAAAATTTGCTTGATTTGTGCGATCGCTTGATTAGTGGCTTGCGCCACAGACAAACCATCTACAACTATGCTTCTAATCGCTTTACCCCAAACATTCTGGGATTGTACTTCAGAGTAAATCGGGGTAAACACTTGATAGGGTAGACGGGTGGTTTGTTGTAACTGCTTTAGAGCCACTGAAATATGGGGATCGGTTCCATCATTCGAGAATCGGTCTGCTAAAGATTTAGGCAAAACAGGAACAAATCGCCCTTGAGAACCTTGGATGTATGTTTTCAGATTTTGTGGTTGTACCAAATAGGACAAGAAATCCTTAGCAACCTGCTTTTTATCCGATCTTTCCAACAGAATGACCTGCCCAATGGAAGCGATGGGTTTCATGGGCTCGACCTTTGGCTTGTTCGGCCATGGAATAGTAGCAAGTTGCTTGGTGTAAATTGCCTGATCTTGCCGTTGGGAACCAGGAATCGATAGGGATGGGTTAGCTGTCATTAAAGTAGTGCGGCTAAGAAAGGCAATATTATTATCAGTGTTTCCCCAATCCACTGCTTCTGGTGGTACGGTACCATTCTTATAGAAATTGGTATATTTCCCTAAGGCAGCGATAATCCCCTGACGCACTTGGGGATTATCTAAGCGTAACCGACCATTGGGGTTGATCAGTTTGACATTGTAAGCTTCTAGGAAGTTTTCAAAAATGTCGAAGGTATCAGAAGCCTGGGACATGGGTAAACCAATACCATAAATACTCTGTTGACCCTGGCGACGTAGTTGCTGTTGAGCGAAGTGCCAAAACTGCCAAAACCCTTGCCAATCCTTAGGAATCGCGTCTGGTGTCTTACCAATAGCTGCCAATAAGTCTTGCCAACAGTGAATGTATACTGAATACTGCATGATCGGCACAGCATAGTAGCTGCGCTTCTTCGCTACATTGTTCAGATAACTAACATTCTGTAGAACACTGCCAGTGTATAGCTTTTCGATCGGTTCTACTACCTCAGAAACATCTGCCAATTGGTTGTTCCATGCTAGACGGGGGATGATCTGGGTATCCGCTTCAATACTATAGAAGATATCCGGAGGGTTGCCTGCTGCGATCGCATTATTGAGTTCCTTTAACGTATCTTTTTCAGATAAAAGGCTAAGCTCAACCTTAATTCCACTCTTTTGTTTCCACCTGGCTATGATTTCTTTGAGTGCATCAGTTTCCTCTGGATAATAACCCTGACTCCACCAGATGCGCAGCGAATTAGTCCGGTTTATCGTAAATTCTTTAGTAGACTCGACTTGATTCTTACTGCAGTCAGCTAACCCCAGACCAAATAAGAACAAGGATAGTCGAGTGAATTGACGTCGCTGCATGATTCTTGAACCTCGAAACCGTTGTGCAGACGTCACAACTCTACTCCTTGCGATGAACCAATCGTGGTCATTTTGCCAAAGATCATATGCCCCTAAGAGCACTATCCTTAAAGTGGACAGAAGTCGTTTTTTTCACGGACATATGACCTATGGTGGACTATTTGATCCAAGCTACAGAACGCCCTTGGATGAGCATTTATTTAAGAATCCTCGCTTTTGTCTTTGCCTATGGTGCGATTGTCCACTTTAGTAATATAGCAGGTTTTGGGGAAATGCCGTGGTTAGAAACACCCTTAACCTGGAGAATTGGCGATGTTTTCTATGGCATTCTCGATGCAGCAGCCGTGATTGGACTTTGGCAACGACAAGTGTGGGGCATTGGATTGTGTTTAGTGGGAATTCTCTCTCAGTTTATTATTTACACAGTTTTTATCGATTATTTTGCCGCCACCCCTGACCAAAGACAAACCATCTACGGTCTTTTGGTAACTGAAGCAATTTTACTGATTATCTTTACTACATTATTACTGTTAAAAAAATAATTTTATTGATAACTAAACAGTGTCAGCTATCAGCTATCAGCGAACAGCGATTAGCGCTACGCGCACGCGTGCGCGTTCAGCTATCAGCGAACAGCGATTAGCGCACGCGTGCGCGTTCAGCTTTGATGGGCAAATCCCCAGACTTTCAATTCTCATTCATCTCTCAATCTTAAATTCTCCCGTTCCCGTAACCTGGCTATAGGCCTGTATAGGTTTATTTTAAGCTGACTGCTGACTGCTGACTGCTGACTGCTTACGACAGCTCTTGATCAATCCACTCTAATTGTAAATACTTCTCCAATAATGCCAATAATTTATGCTCGTCAACTGGTTTTGGCAGAAAAGCATCACAGCCAAGTCTCTGAGTTTCCTTCTGCACAACATCCCAGTTGTTAGCAGAGAAAGCAATAATTGGTACATCCTTCATTTCCGGTATCTGTTGTAATTCCGGAATCATCGTGAAACCAGTTTTAACAGGCATAAATAAATCCGTTAAAATCAGATCCGGTCTAATTGCCCTGGCGAGGTCTAATGCTTGCTGAGCATTCTGGGCTAATACCACTTCAAAACCCAAAGGTTTCAGCATATTGAGCAATAGCAATCGATTTTCTGTTATGTCATCCACCACTAACAGTTTACGTCGTTTTCCTTTATAAATCAACCCTTTAACAGCAAGATCTGGTTCAGCTTCGGCAACAATATCCATCACAGGTAAGGTAACATCAAACCAAAATGTTGAACCTTGATATAATTGACTTTTAACCTTTAGTTTACTTCCCATCAATTTAACGATTTGCTGACTGATAGCTAAACCTAAACCCGCTCCAGCTATCCGACGCTCGGTATCCCCTACTTGTTCAAAGGGTTGGAAGATTTTATCTAAGTGTTGAGGACTGATTCCTATGCCAGTATCGATCACTTCAAAGCGGATATTCCGAGAATCGAGGTTATAATCTCCCCCTTGAATCCTGGTGTTGGAAGACTTCGAGATTCCTAAAATAGAGTTTTGTTTCTCAATGACTCCAACATTAAATGTGACA
>NZ_JAAHHS010000020.1 GCF_010692395.1 Moorena sp. SIO3H5 | reverse complement strand
GATGCAATAGCCTTTAATCTTGGGAGGAGTTGTGTTCATGGGTGACATACCTAGGTGAGGGGATACGGCCTCAGCGACCAATTAAAAAGGACTCACTTTATAGATTTCCCCTTTCCTCCAGACTAGGTAACATAACGAAGTTAGAAGTCAGAAGTCAGAAGTCAGAAGTCAGAAGTCAGAAGTCAGAAGTCAGAAGTCAGAAGTCAACATTGCCTATTGCCTATTGCCTATTGCCTATTGCCTATTGCCTATTGCCTATTGCCTATTGCCTATTGCCTCTTGCCTACTCCCATTAACCGATTAACTATTGTCCATCTCTAGATACTTTTCCACTAAATCTAAAATCTTTTTCTCCTGGAATCCTTCAGCTAAATCTTTGAGTTTCTTAGCAAAGGGGATATACTTTGTATCCAGTTCTTGGAGATAGGTGGCTCGTTGGCGAATCTTTTTCATACTGCCGAGCATGGCTAATTCGTAGAGCACTTCCATTTCCTCTGGTGGCGGAATCACTAAAGATGACTCTGAACTAGCTGGTGCTATTGTTTGTTGGGAGTCTTCTTCATAAATCCACTCCAGTTGTAAATACTCTCCCAATAATTTCAGTAACTGTTGCTCATTTACGGGTTTGGACAAAAAGCCTTGACAGCCGACAAGCTTACTTTTCTCTTGGTCTGTGTCTAACACGTTAGCGGACACGACAATAATTGGGATATCCTGCATTTGAGGTAGGTTTCTCAGTTCTTCGACCGCTTCAAAGCCAGTTTTGACCGGCATGACTAAGTCGGTCAAAATCAGGTCAGGTTGCAGCTGTTGAGCCAGTTCGATTTCTTCCTGGCCATTTTCTGCCATCACTACTTCAAAGCCCAACGGCTCCAGCATGTTCTGCAACACAGCCCGATTTGCTGCTTTGTCTTCTGCGATTAATATCTTGCGCCGAGAGCCAATATAACCAACAATTTGCCCGAGGCTCTGTTGCTGTTGTGGTTGGTATGTTTCTACTACTGGGAAGGTAACATCAAACCAGAAGGTAGAGCCATAACCAAATTCGCTTGTGACTTGTAGCTTTGCTCCCATTAGCTCTACCAACTGCTTGGTGATTGGTAAACCTAAACCAGTGCCAGCAGCACGCCTTTGGGTATCACCCACTTGTTCAAAGGGTTGGAAAATTTTATCTAATTGTTCTTCGGTGATGCCGACACCGGTATCAATTACTTGAAAACGAAGCGATGCAGCGCGGTCTTGGGGAGGCAGCGCGGTCTTGGGGGTTCCCCCCATGAGCGACTGCCGTTGGTTTCCCCCACTCGCTATTGCATCAAGAAGTGTTGTCTGAAGTTTTGTCTGTTGTGGTTGGTCGAGACTAATCACATTAACCTTTAATGTTACTTCACCATGGTCAGTGAATTTAACCGCATTACCTAATAAATTCAGCAATACCTGTCGCAGTCGTTTCTCGTCAACTTTAATGCCATCAGGTAAGTTATATTCAGGGTTATATTGGAATAAAATATCTTTTTCTAAGGCTCGCATGCGGATAATACCTACCACACTTTCGATAAAAGTTTGAAAATGTAAGTCACTGGGGTAGAGTTCCATTTTGCGAGCTTCGATTTTGGATAGGTCTAAAATATCGTTGATCAGAGTTAACAAATGGTTGCCGCTTTGCTCAATAATCGTTAAGCCATCGATTTGCCTGGTGCCTAGCTCCCGGTCTCGCTTCAAGATTTGAGCATAACCCAGAATTCCATTGAGAGGAGTACGCAATTCATGGCTCATGTTAGAAAGGAACTCGCTTTTAGCTTCGTTAGCAGTATCGGCTTTTTGTTTAGCAGTTTTCAGTTGTTGATTAGACTCAGCTAGTTGGGCGGTGCGTTCTTCTACTTTTTTTTCTAGGGTGTGGGAATAGTCTTCTAATTGGCGATACAATAAGGAATTGTCTAAGGAAATTGCTGCTTGAGAAGTCAGCAGATTTAACACTTCTAATCGGTCTGGTGTAAAGGCTCCTGGAGTGAGATTATTTTCTAGATAGAGAATGCCGACCAACTTGCACTGGTTTAAGATCGGACTACAGAGGACAGATTTGGGCTGATGGGTCTGTAGGTAAGGGTCGTTAGCAAAGTTAGACTCAGCAGCGGCATCATTTAGAACTAAATTTTCACCAGTACGAGCCACATAGTTAATCAGGGCTTTGGGTAATTGGTCACTGGTGGCGACTGGGATTGACTGCAACCGAGTCTGGTCAACTCTCTCAACATCAATAGTTGCTTCTATGAACAGTTGATGATCTCGTTGTAAAATTAAACAACCAAACTGCGCTCCAGCATTCTCTACTACAATTTCCATCAACTTATTGAGCAGCTCAGCTAGGACAATTTCCCCAGAAATAGCTTGAGATGCTTTGACTACTGTGTTTAAATCCAGTATCAGGTCTGACCTAGTGCTGTTGGTAGTAGTATTGCTAATCGTTTGGGTTAAAGACAAAGAAGACTGCTGATTTCTGTTAACCAGTAAGTCGGGATACTTCTGTTCCAAATCTTCGACTTTACGTATTGCCCCCCAAAGCTGATAGTTATAGTGAGCTTTATTGAGGTAAAGTTGAGCAATTTCCGCTTTCCCTCGGCTTAACCAAAACTTAGCGGCTAATTCATTAGCTAGGGCTTGATTCTGGAGAAACCCATGGTCTTCAGCGGAAGCGATCGCTTGGTCATATAAGTCCATTGCCTCTAGCTGACCAGATAAACGAGCCATCTCTGCTGCTACCAACAGATAGTTGTGCTGGAAGTTCTCAGGACAGTTATCTGCCCAACGTTTCATTTGTTCTTGGTTGGTTAACAGCTGTTGCCAATAGTGCTTTTTATCAATCTCTGACGCCGAGGGGTAGAGACTAGCTAAACTAAGGGATTCGTAGAACTTTTTGATAGCTACCTGAAACTTATTGGTTAGCACACCAATACGTTTTTCGGCTTTTTCTGAATACTCACGGGATTGACGTGGTTGGTCATACCAATAAAAAAGTATGGATTTGAGGATGTAATAGTGGCAAAGGGCATAGTCAGCATCATGAGAGTGGCAATTTTCTAGATACTGGGATTCGGTGAGGTATTCGATATCAAAGGAAAATCTATCCCTAGTTTTTCCCAAAAGGTTGTACAGAGCAAGCTTTAAGGCCAAAATTGAATCTTCTGATAAACAATGATTAGTTTTTTGAGCTAATCTTAAGTAATCAGGTAACTCCTCTATAATTTTTGCTAAGTTTTTTCCCCAATAAAATGGATTCAATAATTTATATATCACTATATAACCGAGAAATATAATGTTTCCCGAAGCTAAAGCAGTTTGTAGTCCCTCATCTAAAATTTGATCCGATTCTTTTAAGGGATTCACCCAAGGAAATACATTATTGCCAAATATATAACAAGTCTCAGCTACCTTATCTAATTGGTTAAATCGTTTACTCAAATTGAGACCAAGCAAACCTAATTGATAGCCTAATTGATAATCCCCTAACTCCGTACCGACCAACATTCCGTAAGCTAGAAACCCATAGGCTGATTCAGCCACCATCCCATATTGGCAAGACAGCTCGACAATTTTACACGCTAACCACCAAAAATAGAATTGGTTTTCCTTGGTAGTATAACAAGGATTTAGCAGCAAATTCAATAACTTAATTATGCTCTTTTGAGTCAAGTCCTTCACCTCTGGTTCATGCAAGAGCACACTGATGGCTTGACCCTGAGTTTTGTGGTTAATTTGCTGTCTAGCACTTTCTAAGTATACTGATATAGTCTGTAGCTGGTCTGGTTCTGGCCAATCGATTCCTAACAGACCGAGAGCTTTTTTGCCAATTTCAATTGCCCTATACTCCTGGGATATCATGGTGTGGTGTCGAATACTTAACCAATAAATATCTGCCTTGTCTAGTACAGACTCTATTCGAGATAGGAGCAAGTTAATTAATTTGTCTGCCTGCTCGAAATTACTATCCAATTGCTCCGTCTCTGCCAGTTGCTTATGCAAAGCATAGGTAACAGAGTAGTGAGTTTCCCAAGCATTATCCTCAAGATACACGATCCCTAGTTTAAAATAGTCTTTAGCTGCTCGATAAGCGATATTTTCCTTAGCTTTTTTTCCGGCTTCTAAGTTCAACTGAGCCAAATCCGTTCTTTCTGTGGGATCTGCAATCGCATCTTGAGCTACGTTAAGATGATTGACCAGTTCAAACACCCTTTCTTCGCGCTCCGTCTCTGAGAGGTTAGTGCGCAAAAGCCGTCCAATCCTCAGATGAACTTTGGTTTTATTCTCCTGATTGATTAACTCATAAGCCGCTTGTTGGACTCGGTCATGGAGAAATTTAAAATTGAGAATGACCAGTTGAGACTCGATAATTTCTTGATCACTAGTTTTCAGCTCAGATGTTGGCAACACGAATCCTTCTTGAATAGCACTCAGTAAATCCTTCCGATTTCAGGTGTCACAGATTGTAAGTATTTAGCCATCAGCTATCAGTTATCAGCCATCAGCCTATGCGCTACGCGCACGCTACGCGAACAGCCATCAGCTATCAGTCATCAGCCTATGCGCTACGCGCACGCTGCGCGAACAGCTATGACCCATTCACGTAGCGTGGCCAACGGCCAAGGGCTTGGCTGAGTGCTGAGTGCTGAGTGCTGAGTGCTGAGTGCTGACTACTGACTGCTGACTGCTTACATATAATCTTGTTTGATACCAACCATGCTATATCCAGTAATGGTAGACAGAGGCACCTGGTAAAAATACTGACGTCGGAACTGTTCCTCCTCAATGGCAGCAAAAAATATTGCAATCGCATCATTCCCAGCAACATTCGTCCGCTCGCGTAGCGTGGCTAACGGCCAATCGGAAGACCACTCCCTGCCATGCCAGCTGATTTGTACCCCACAGTCCTGGTAAGAAACCTCAAAACCAATCGCTGATAGGGCATTCAGTCCTAACTCAACAGTGCGATCGCTTAAATCCAACTTCTCCTGCAATTGCACCAAAGTAGCCCATTGACCCGTGCGACTGAGGAACTTAGCAATTCCTAGCAACTTTTTCCAGGTCTCTTGGGCAGATAGTGGTTGGGGTTGTGGATATGCGATCGCTAATTGTCGTTCTGCCTGTATCGCTCTCCTACACCATACTTGTAACTCATCCCAACTCGTGGGACACTCATAAACCATTAGAGGAGTTAAAGCTTCACCCTGTAACTCTTCTCCCCGCCAATCTAAAATCCAATCCAGCTGATTAGAGACCTGTAAACAAGACTGGAAAAAATCATTTTCTTGGCAAGGTTGCACAGCAATGAGGCGCACTTCTGGGCGTTTTTCATAATTATTATAGTCTAATTCCACAACAGCATTACATCTAACTTTAGGGACTTCATCCTGATAATGTCCCCACCAAATTCCAGGAAAACCCATACTCGTAGAGTCATCCCAAATTTCAAATTTAGTTTTAATATACTGTACTTTACGCCCTCTCAAATCCTTAGAGTTACGATTCCAAACCTGCTCAAACCAACAGTTTTTAATCAGCAATTTTGGCACAGGATTCCCCATCCCACAAGGTTCCAGGTGTTTCAATTCATAAAATAGCGATGCAGCGCGGTCTTGGGGAGGCAGCGCGGTCTTGGGGGTTCCCCCCATGAGCGACTGCCGTTGGTTTCCCCCACTCGCTATTGCATCAAGAAGTGGTTTGCCCAACTCAGCAACCTTAACCACCAAATCCGCTTCCATGGCTGGCATCATAAAAGCACCGGTTGTCCCTAGTTTTTGTGCCAACTGCTGGTTAATCGCTTCCGTAAATAAAGGAATATTATCCACTGGCAAACTCAACCCAGCTGCAAAAGGATGACCTCCGAAGCGATGCAACAAATGAGCTTGGGAATTGACTAATTCATAAAGATCAATATTATTAACAGAACGAGCCGAACCACGTGCTATACTATGGGAATTTTTATCCTCTAAACCGGCTTCTAGCAGTTGGCTTTCTGTATCACCACTTTCAGTACTTAACAAAACTGTACTTAACAAAATCGTCGGGCGTCCGTATTCCTCAGCAATTTGACCTGCTACTAAGCCTAAAACACCAACTGGCCATTGGGGATCTTCTAGGACAATTACATTAGTAGTAGACAGATCAAGTTGGGCAAGTTTATCCTTAACTTGCTTAGTAATATCTTTTTGTAAAGACATGCGGCGGGTATTAGCTAATTCCGTCTCTAAAGCCAGTTGCTCACAACGTTTCTCATCCTTACTAGTCAGTAACTCAACACAAAATGAAGCATCCCCTTGAATCCGACTTACAGCATTAATTCTTGGGCCAAGTCCGAAAGAAATATCCGTCGGGCGATCGCCACTGCGTTTACACAACTGTAACAATCGCGCTATACCAGGACGAGAGCGAGTTTTCAGTTGCTGCTTCAGTTGTTCAATTCCCCGTTGTGCCAGGTAACGACAATCTCCAGATAATTCCACTAAATCCGCAATTAGACCAATTGCCACCAAATCCAGCAAGTTCTCTAATCGTTGTTGGGGAATATTAGGTAAAACCTGATACATCGCTTCCACTAACTTATACGCCACCGCCACCCCAGACAAATGAAATAAAGGGTGAGTTTCAGCAAAATAGCGGGGATTGATGATAGAAACCACTGGCGGACGGTCATCTGGTAAAGTATGGTGGTCAGTGATAATCACATCGATTCCCAACTGGTGAGCATAATCAATTTCCCTCAGATTCGTGCTGCCAGTATCGCAGGTAACGATAAGTTTCACCCCAGCAGCGTGCAGTTGGTCAATTCCTGGACAATTCAAACCATGGGATTCCGTCAGGCGATTGGGAATGTAGTAACTTAGCTGTTGGTGCTGCCAAAAAAACTGTCCCAGTCCTTCCCATAGGACACTAGTAGCCGTGATTCCATCGGCATCAAAGTCCCCCCATATCGCAACCTTTTCCGCAGCCTCACGGGCTTGCAGTAGGCGTTTTACTGCCCATTTCATTTCCTGTCCAAAATCAAAAGGGCTGGTAGGTTCATACAAATCTGGGTTGAGGAAACCAGCCAGTTGTTTCTCCTCTCGTATTCCCCGTTGCCACAGCAGTTGAGCAGCATAATGTCCCGAACAGTTCTTAGTATGGGATTTGACAGCTTCGATGAACCACTGAGGAATTTCCCCTGGCGCTAGGACTTGCCATTGGGATTGTGACATGGATTGTGACATGGATTCTGACATGGATTGGGACTTGAACCTGATTTGCGATCGCTTATAGTTAGTCAAGTTAGTACAAAGATACTAACCTAATCAGATTGCCTATTGCCTATTGCCTATTGCCTATTGCCTATTGCCTATTGCCTATTGCCTATTGCCTATTGCCTATTGCCTATTGCCTATTGCCTATTGCCTCTTGCCTCTTGCCTCTTGCCTCATAGATACTGCTTAAATGGATGTGCCAATATTCCCAGTATCAGATCAATTTCCTTAATATAATAGTCATCCAAATCAATAAACACCAATTGATTCACCAACTTGAGAAATTTCCAATTCGTCCCAGTAGTCACAGCTCCATAGATAGCATCAATATCCTGATCCTGTTGTTGATTAAATCTCTGAGCTGCTACCATTTCCGCAATGCACTGTCCTAATCCCCCCTTAATATTTTCATTTTTTGCCTCCACTAGGGTTACAACTGGTGTCCGAATTTCATACATTTCCTTAGAAGCAGTAAGAAGATAATCACAGTATCCATTTAATCCAGTTCCTTTATCGACATTAAACTCAGTGCCAGAAAAAAAACCGATTTTGAAATCAAGCAGACGACGCACTTCCAGTAAAACCGGAGCAATAACTAACTCAGAACGAGCTTTTTCCGTATTGATAGCATTCGTGATCGGTAGATTTTCCTTAAGCGTCGTTTTCAAGTGATCACTCGGCTCGATAGGAGCAATATCATTAAATATAGTATTCCCCTCATCAACAATGAGATTAAACGTCGTTTCGACTTTGTAGATACTTGTAAAGTCACTATATGCCATGATCTTTATTTATCATGTTCCCTATAGCCATTGTAAATCAAGGAAACAGAAACTAATCCTTCATCCTTCATAAACAAATCGGTCAAGTTTTGGTTAATCCCAATCCTTGACCGAATAAATTAACAAAAATTCCACCAGTACAGCTTAGCTGTATCTACATCCACCAGTGGTGGACACAGAAATCATGATTACACTTTGTTAATTGTAGCCAAGGATTGAATTCCTTGCAAATTGCTATCTTAAGTGAGTAGCAGATATCCAATCAATATACTCATAACCTCATCAGGATTTCCAGTAAGTTGGCCTGTAGTCAATTAATTTGAGAATTGATTTATAATTAAAATACCAAAACATGTCTATATCCACTCCTCTCCAACAAATCACAAATCAAACCAAGCAAAGCTAAACTAAGTTTAGCTTTGCTAAGGGGCCAAGTTCACTAAAAAATACCTTTTCAGTAGAGTTAAAAATGGTACAGATACCCGCTATACCTGAAACTGAAAACCTACAGATTGAGTTACCTAGAAGTATAGGATTGTCCATTACTTTAGAACAGTTTGTTGAACTCGAAGCCGCGAATCGAGATTTAAGGCTTGAAAGAACAGCTAAAGGAGAATTAATTGTGAATCCACCCACAGGCTGGGAAACAGGAAACCGTAACGGGAGAATCAACCAGCAACTATTTAATTGGGCTGATGTGGATGGTACTGGAATAGCTTTTGAATCCTCTACAGGCTTTACGTTACCTAATGGTGCAATACGTTCTCCAGATGCATCCTGGGTCAGTCAAAAACGCTTCTTGATGCAGTCGCTCATGGGGGAAACCAACGGCAGTCGCTCATGGGGGGAACCCCCAAGACCGCGCTGCCTCCCC
>NZ_JAAHHS010000002.1 GCF_010692395.1 Moorena sp. SIO3H5 | reverse complement strand
ACGCACTTATTTAAACTGTAGCGTCTTCCGAAATGACCAAATTCTCGCAAAGTAGTGGGCACAAAACTATGGTCAAATAGCTGGTCAAGTTCCCGTTGTAGGGTGTTGATGTCTTTCCAGGGGTTCCAACGAACTAGAGTCATAGCTCTTCCTCCAAGTTGTAATTGCTTAATAGATTCAGCCTTGTTTTCTGGCCTTTGATTATTATGGTAGGACTTCAAACTAGCAGTGACAATTCGGTTTTTGTCACTAACTTTATAGGGATTGCCGTTATGAATAAGTTTTGAATAGGGAACAGGCTTTATGGGAATCGGGAATCGGGAATCGGGAATCGGTAATAGTAAGAAACTGCTATAGTTAACTTTGAGCTAAATTACGGTAAACTAAACACAATTGAGTTCGGTAAACTCGAATTCAATGGTCAGCTAATGCGCTAAGCGCACCCTACGCGAACAGGTATAAGGTAAGGCAATTAAGTTAAGTCCAATGATGGAATCCACAGATTTTACCCATTCAGTCAGCTACCAAAAAGAATTGATTCTGAAATTACAGGAACTGCTGAAAAAGGAAATTGAACAAACCGTGAGACGCATTCCCCCACCTGGCCGTAGGCCACGCTACGCGAACGGCTTGCCAGGTGGGGGTTAGTCCACGCTGTTACCAATATCCACCTGGAACAATAATTATGGTTCTTGAGTACCTGGTATGCTAAATTTCCAGTTAACAAAACTCATAAAGCTTACTGTGTAAGGGTTATGAGGCTATTTGACTAATAAAATTTTCTGAATACTGCTTCTTTCCCCTGCTCCCGTATTGATGCAGTAGCTCATGGGGGAAACCCCCAAGACCGCGCTGCATCCCTGCTCCCTGCTCCCTGCTCCCTTTGCCAAAGTGTTGATTTAGCATAACAAGTACGGAAGAGCCATAATTATTCGATTGCAGTCTTATCTTATGTAGGCTAAAATATTAACTGTAAACGATTTTTTTAGACCAGTGAAAACGCCAAATAAAGTTATAAGAACCGATAAATGGCGACTTAATCCGACTACCGATCAAAAAATATTGTTTGGGGAGACGATTAAAGTATATCGCCAGGCTTGTCGGTACTTAGTTGGCATTATTTATACTCACTGGTCTGAATTGGGATGTTTGACAGCTGATCAATTAACTCCTGCTGTTGAGCGTTTAATGCATCAGACCGCAAAACGACCTGATGTAAAATATCCCCAATTTAATCAGGCTTTTTACAAGTTTCCTAGCTACTACCGTCGTGCTGCAATAGCCTTCGCTGCTGGTCAAGTGAGTAGTTATGTGACCCGTTACAGGGAATGGCAGTCGGGTACACGAAAACGGCGAGACACTAAGCCACCAAGACTAAATGCTGATACTGGTTGCTACCCAGCTCTGTACAAAGGTCAATGCTATAAGCTGCATGGTTTTAACCAAGTCGAAATCAAAGCTTTTAATGGTAAAGATTGGATTTGGACTACTGTTCAAATTACTGAGTTAAGGGAGAGACACGCCTGTGCCAGTAATAAGATGATGTCGCCTTCTTTGATTTTCAATGAAAGGTACTGTCATTTATCTGTTCCATTTACTTGTAAGCCAGAAAAGAGAAAACCAGAGGCCAATGTTACGGCAGTAGACTTGGGTATAAATACAACAGCGACAATAGCGGTTGTCACTCATAGCGGCACTGTAATCCACCGCGAATTTATTCATCCGGGGAAAGACATAGACCGTAGGGACAAACGACTAAAATCCGTATCTATGCGGGCATCAAAAACCATGGGTAAGGGCGGAAAACTTCACAAAGGATTCTGTTCTAAGACCTATGACAAATGCCGAAGAATCAATCATCAAATCGGCCATATTGTTTCTAAGCGAATTGTGGATATTGCTAAGGAGTTTAATTCTGAGGCTATCGTATTTGAGAATCTCAAGGGTTGGAAACCAAAAGGTGGTAAGAAACGGTCTAACCTGCGGCAAAGATTCCACGGATGGCTCAAGGCCAAAATTCGCGATTTCACGGAAATGAAATGGGCGGAACTAGGCGGCAAAGTCGTAGAAGTTGTAGCAGCTTACACTTCAAAACTTGCTTATGATGGTTCTGGTACGGTTAAGAGAAATTCAAAAAAATACTCCCTAGCTACCTTCTCCTCAGGTAAGCGCTTTAATGCAGATCTTAATGGTGCTTACAATATTGGTGCTAGAGGTGTGTTTAAGCTCACTCGCAGAAATGACGGTGAGGGTCGTTCCAGTAAAAACTCTGGACGACCGCCTAGAAGCTGGGCTTGTCTATGTGATCTTTGGGCAACGGTTAGTCCTAGATTAGCATAAGACACCACCACCTGGTTCAGGTGGTGGAAGCTTCATAGTGCTACAGAGGCCCTCAACAACCTAACCCAGTATTTTAGAGAAACTTAACCTCTAAGCATATGCGCTACGCGCACGCTGCGCGAACAGCGGTCAGGGGTCAGCGGTCAGCTTATTTTATTCAAAAGCTGTTTGGTATAACGTGTGCTATGGGCATAAACTGTTCCCGTAGCGTCGCCACAGGCTCAAAGCTGATAGCTGATATCTGAACGCGCACGCGTGCGCGTAGCGCTAATCGCTGTTCGCTGATAGCTTACGTTGACCTGTACTTTTCTCGATTAGACTCTAAGCACTAGGTATTAAGAACTAGGTATTAGGCGTTAACTACTAACTAACACCTAATACCTAACACTTAACTCCTAACACCTAACACCTAAGCCTGAACACTAAAATGATTTTTAGTCCTTGAACAGCTCAAGTCCTATTTCGGGTTGAGCTACAGAGGCACCAATATTAGGAGTGATGCCCACAAATTGGTCAAATACTCGACTCTGGTCAACATCAATCTCGGAACTATGAGAACCTAGAGATGGAGTCAGCAGAGATGGAGTCTGGAAGGAAGCAAGTAGGGAATCAATGGGATTGGTAATAGTACCAACGATGCCCTCAAGGAGATTGTCAGGTTCATCGGTAACACCATCCGGATTACTAATCGGGTTCTCCTCACCAATGGTGACACTGGCGGCACCACTAACTTGATAATTATTGGTGTTAGGGTTACTTATGGTGCTGGAAACCATGGCTGTGCCATGGATACTGGAAATGCGATTGGCCAATGGCCACGCTACGCGAACGCTTAAATCTGCTGAGGGATTGTCACTAATGGTGCTGGTAGCCATGCTGCTACTGCTGACCATTACCACACCGCCACCAGAGTCGCCTGTTCCGTTAGTGTGGCTTTTGGCCAAGGGATTGGGACTAATCATGTTAGTAGCCGTCGCACTGCTACTGATCTTGACGAGAGGGTCATCTGGGTCTACAGTTCGATGACTACTAATTTCAATCTTGGTGATATTCGCGGTTGTTCCATCTTGAGGCTGAATTTCGAGATCAAACACTTGGTCAATGTCATCAAAATCTATAATTCTTTGACTCTCTATAGGGGGCTCGAGGTTAATCGAGCTATTGGTGATGTCCAAATCACCAGTAGTAGCCATTGGTTGTAGATTGGTTTGGGAATCAAGCACAGAAAAGCTATTGTTTATCATCGAGGTTTCTACTCGAACGTCAACAAAGAAATGAGATGGAGATTCCCTGATTGACTTTTTCCAGCTACCCAGGTCGAGTAGCCAGCACATTTTTAACTTTGTCAGTCTAAATTCTATCTAGGTGATCACACTATTGCTCTCGAATGCAAAAAAAATTCACGTTTTCTGTTCGCGTAGCGGCTCGTACCGAGCATCGCGTAGCGTGGCCCAAAGGCCAATCACGACAGGGGGATGGTGCCCTTTATCGAGCAATTTTATGTTTACACTCCCAAACTGCTAGAGGTTTAATTTCCGGAGCGTCCATTACCGCTTTGATTTAATAAATATTCCCAAATCCGTCGTATTTCTTCTTGATTTTGACGAATCTCTGCTTGACTTTGACGAATCTCCTCTTGACTTTGACGTTGATAGGTGGCCAAATCGGAAAACAATCTTAAGGTCTCATTCAGAGAAACTCGTAATTGAGTAATTTCTGCTTGATTTTGCTCGATGGTCTGAGAGTGACGATTAATGTATCGTGCTGCTGTCTCTAACAAGTTCTCTACTTGAGTTAATCTTTCTTCTGGTGTCATGTATGATCACTTTTAATTTGATATATTTATCTATTATATTATTTTTTTATCCTTATTCCTGAAGTCAATTATTACTAAAAAAAAATAGTGCGATCGCGAAGCGGTTTTTTGGGTTTAATTTTGGTTCGTTATTAACCCACCATATCAACTACTTCTTCTATCTACTCTCTCCCCCTTCTCCCCACACTATCCCCTCTCCCCATACTATTCTCGCTACTCCCTACTCTTTACTACCGATAAAGAAAGTACCTAACCCAATTGAGAACTGCTATAGTAATCAGAGTATTGCTAACTTTAAGGTAGGATAATGACAGATAAAAATTTTGTAGCTGATAACGCTACTACCACAGAAATACTGGAACAAGTGATTGAAGAAATACAGCAAACTCCCCGAGAATACTTACCCAATTTGTTGCAGATAGTTCGTCTGTTTCGTGAGAGTGTTACACAGAATACGGCAGAAGAAAGCTTTCGTCAAGGATGGCAAGAAGCCATGACAGGGAATACACTTCCTGTTTCACAGCTGTGGGATGGGATTGATGCAGAATGAACCAACCAAAATCCAAATCACGGTTACACCTGAATTCAAGAGAAGCCTACGCAATCTAGCCAAGCGGTATCGTAATATCCGCTCTGATCTCCAGCCGATTATTGATCAGTTACAGTCAGGTGAAATTATTGGGGATCAGATCCCAAGCATTAGAGGTTTAATTCCCTGAGCGTCCATTACCGCTTTGATTTAATAAATATTCCCAAATCCGTCGTATTTCTTCTTGATTTTGGCGAATCTCCTCTTGACTTTGACGTTGATAGGTTGCTAAATCAGAAAACAATCTTAAGGTCTCATTGAGGGAAACTCGTAATTGAGTAATTTCTGCTTGATTTTGCTCGATATTCTGAGAGTGACGATTAATGTATCGTGCTGCTGTCTCTAACAAGTTCTCTACTTGAGTTAATCTTTATTCTGGTGTCATGTTTGATTAATATTAATCTGATCTATTTATCTATTTTATTCTATTTTTACTCCTTATTACCGATGTTAAACATTACTAAAAATTTAGTGCGATCGCGAACGGAACATCGCAATTTAGTTTGATGCGTTATTAACCCACCAAACCAATGACTTCTACCCTCTCTCTGTGCCTGTTAACCACACTTACCATATTTACCATTTTTATCACACTTACCACACTTAACACGCTTAACACGCTGCATCCAAAGCTAAAATGTGGTATAATAGGGGAATAATTATCAGCAAGTGGACAAAAATCAACTACCATCAAAAAAGTTACTATCCACACCATTCAGGCAAGTTAGCCCACCAGGCAGCAGGTGTTATCGTTAATTCCACCTACAAAATTATTTAGTCATCCAAAATTCCTCAGAATTTTGCCCTTGGCTGTGTTCGAGCGTCTGAATCAGCGATTAGACGAGATGGAGTCAAGTTTGGGGGAAGAAGCAATACTCCTAAAGTCTGATCTTTTGGTGAATCAGAGGGTGATTACTGAGGCTCAGAGCCAAAGGTTTATCCTGATCGGATCAGAACAGTTCAGTTGTCTACTGTGGGGGGAAGCCCAACCGGAGACCTTAACTGGGTATGAATCTCTGATGAGACTGTACCAAGTGGGATTGACCTTCGATCCGGATGCGATCGCAAACTTTCTTACCCATCTCAAAGACTCCTACCTAACCTCACCATCAAAATTTGAAACCTCTGAGGATGTTCTCAACCTAATCAATAGGGCTCAAGCCTGCCTCAAACCCAATAATCCAGCTATCCAGAGCGAATTTACCCTATCATTAATTGATATTCTGTGTGACTACAACACGGATAACTACAACACAGATGTTTCACCATTAGTAGAGCCAGCTTATCCCTATGGGTCCATTTGTCAACCCGTAGCAGAAGCACTGCACCAGCAGGTTGAGCAAGAGCGATTGCTCAATCAGGTGACCAGTCAAATCCGTCAAAGCCAAGAGTTACCCCTTATCCTGACCACAGCAGTTGAACGGGTACGACACTTCCTAGAAGTAGACCGATTAGTAATCT
This sequence comes from Moorena sp. SIO3H5, assembly GCF_010692395.1. GTDB lineage: Bacteria > Cyanobacteriota > Cyanobacteriia > Cyanobacteriales > Coleofasciculaceae > Moorena. Next base: position 38,116 of record NZ_JAAHHS010000002.1, on the reverse strand, counting down.
ATCAATTTGATTTCCCTTACACCTCTAGTCCCACAGCCCTAGAGCCAGCACCTGTTGCTGCCACTGAATTAGGCTGGGGTTGTATTACCTACGAAGCTAAAGCCTCCGATGCTATCCCATCAGTGCTGAATGTGATTGAGCAGGAGGAATGCTTAACCCATGTACCGAACTGTACACATAAATATCAGCGAGGGTCAACGGTTGCTGTTGATGATGTTGATCGAACCTATAATACCCATAATTGCTTACTTAAACTGTTGCATCGACATCAAGTACGAGCCAAGTTAGTGGCACCAATTATTGTCGAAAACAACCTGTGGGGGCTACTAATTGCCCATCAGTGTTTGAAGCCAAGGCGATGGCAGGATAGTGAAAAAAACTTTCTCCAAGCAATTGCTGAACACCTAGCCATTGCCATCTATCAAGCCAAGTTATACGCCCAAGTGCAGCAGCAAAACAACACCCTTGAACAACGGGTAATTGAGCGCACCCAAGCACTCCGGGATGCCTTGCAAGCTGCTCAAGCAGCCAATCTTGCTAAGAGTGAGTTTCTAGCTACCATGAGTCATGAATTGCGCACCCCTCTGACCTGCGTAATTGGGATGGCAGCTACACTCTTGCGCTGGTGTTTTGGTCAGGACAGTTCCCAAAGATTACCTGTCGAAAAACAACAGCGCTATTTAAAAACTATCCAGGACAATGGGCAACACCTGCTAGAACTGATCAACGATATTCTGGATTTGTCTCAGGTTGAAGCAGGAAAGTTAGTCCTGACTATCAGCAAATTTTCCTTAAGTAAGCTAGCCAATCAGGTATTGAGTAGCCTAAACGAACAAGCCTACCAACAGCAGGTGACTCTACAACTAGATTGGCGAGTGCCACCAGAAAGGGACTGTTTTTCTGCAGACCAACGGCGGGTTAAACAGATTTTGTTTAACCTTTTAAGCAATGGGATTAAATTTACCCCAGAGGGGGGTAAAGTAATCCTACGGGTCTGGCCAGAAAACCACTTAGTAGTGTTTCAAGTGGAAGATACAGGCATTGGTATTGCCGAAGACCAGTTACCATTACTGTTTCAAAAGTTTCAGCAGCTAGAAACGCCCTACCGTCGCAAGTATGAAGGAACTGGCTTGGGGTTAGCCTTAACCAAACAGCTAATCGAACTCCATAGGGGCAAAATTGAGGTGGAATCGTTAGTGGGAGAGGGGTCTTGTTTTACAGTTTGGTTGCCCACTCAACCCATGGCAGCAGTTACTTCAGGAAAAGCCCTGCCAAAGTCGAACCTAATTCTCAAAGCTCAAGGCACTGTGACCCTAGTGGAAAACCAAGAAGAGATTGCTACCCTAATTTGCGAGATTTTGACCGCAGCAGGCTATAAAGTAATTTGGTTGATCGATGCTTCCACTGCCATCAAACAAATTGCTTTGCTTAAGCCCCAAACTATCATTATAGATTGGCAGTTACCAACTAGGGAGGGTTACGAAATTACTCAATGGCTGCGTCAATCCTCCACAACCAGTGAGGTAAAAATTCTGGCTTTAACGATTCCGAGCCTGCCAAACATAGAGCAACAAGAGATGATGGAGGTAGTGGATGATTACTTATATAAACCGATAAAACCGATGGAATTATTGTACAGAGTTATGGCTTTGGTGGAAAGTTATAGCGCTGCGCTATAGCTGCTAAACCAAGGAGTGTAACTAAACCAAGGATGCTGTTAGGTTCCGGCACGTCTTCTGGGACAATAAAAGCATTATCCTGGATGTTGGTAATCGTTGAGTTCCGGCGAATAATGCCTGAGAGGGTAGTGCTTTCTAGATCTGGATCCAAAGCCAACAGATGCTCGAGATCGTTGAGGTAAAAGAAGCGGTCACCATCCCGTAGGCGGATGAACTGGTCTGAGATGAAGCTATTGAATAGTTCACCGACCAATCCACCGTTGAAGGAGTCCTCAGATATTCCTCCAATCCAGAAATCCACATCGTCTACAGACTGGTAGATTTGTTCAAATAGAGCTGCTATTTCTGGGTCAGAAGTAATGCCAAGTTCGGTGTCGGTGGTCAAGAAGGCAGTGACCGGATCCAGACCGAGTTCCACACGAGCCTGATTGTAGCCGGGAAGGCCAACTTCCCTTCCCCGGGCAATATTGAGTGAAGCGAGGTCAAAGCCACCAGTAGCATTCGGGGCAAGGAAGTTCCGCACCCCGTCCACTAACTGATTGTCAACCTCTTCAGCCACCTGGGAAGCTAAACCCAAAAACAGTGAATCGACGCCTTCTTCAATCACTTCTTGGGGATTGAAGAAGGCATCACCAAGGGAGATACTTCCGACGGAATCGCCGTTATTGTTAATGCGCTGAAGCTCTTCGGAGAGAAGAGTGTGCCCAACGCGGAAGTTAGCATTGGTAAATTCCTGACTGATACTGGGGTCAACTGTAGGATCGTAGCCAGAGTAATCGTCCAAAAGGCTATCGCCAATGAACAGCGGTAGGAATTCATTGTATGTGATGACCTGAATCTGAGCGCCGACGACCTTACGAGCTGATTCGTAGATAAAGTCACCTTTCTCAAGTCCTGAGTGATCTAACTTCTCCAAAATCACCGGGTCGCCAGCGTCAATTTTTTCAGCAAGTTCTTCAGCCAGACGATTGTGCTCTCGCACCATCAAGGTGTGAGCTGCGGTTAAGCCAATTTGTTCGTTGGCACGAATATCCCCAGCGATGAACAACTCTTCTGGTGGTAATGCTCCAGCGCGGTTAGTGTTACCATTAGGCAATTCGGCAGTATTAAAAGGTAGTAGCTCTTCGCCATTGATAATCTGACTCTTGAGCTTTCCAGTACCGTCATTAGTACGTAGAAATTCCGCCCGCACTTGATCAGATCCGTAGACCTGTGAACCATCAAGAAAAGAAGTTAGCTCGTTAATCTGCTGGCGGGGATTGCCAAGGCCAGTGCCAGTGCCTTCAGCTGCAGGAACCCTAACAAAGGGTATAAAACCAGGAGATTCGGCAAGTGGATCTGGCTTACGAGTAGCAATGTCAATCGGGTTAACTGGGATGGGCATGAAATCCTCTGGTGGCCTATCTGCCCCTCCCTCATTCAGAGCAAAGTCGTGATCAATCAACTGCCCCCACTGCCAGATCCAGTCACTGGCCCGGAGGAAATTAGGCACGGATTTACTCTGGCGCACAATTGTATTGCTAATGTCACGGGGGTTAGGCAGAACATTGCCGGTCGGACCGGTTATTCTTGGTGCGTTAAAGCCATCCTCGTAAGCAGGAGTCAGGAGCCGAAGTAGTGGTGTTTCGGCTTCACCCAATGTCGGGTCATTGGGGTTGTTGTTCAATCCGTTAATGGTACGAAATTCTCCTGCAGCAGCAGGCACAGACATGGAAAATCCTAGGGCAGCGAAAGTGGTTATTGCTAAACCAAGCTTACGAGGCTTGAAGTTTCTAACTATTTCCAAGTTAGATAAATGATTTTTCATAAGGTTAGTACTTAGGTTAAGATTGCATCCCAACCGCTAATGTGGTAGATGCAGTAACATACTCTATCTCTTGTAATAAGGTATTTGGAAAGTAGCTAGATGGTTTGGTAAAGCCGGGTAATTTACTTTAGTTATCCTCAATATTCAGGATTTTTCGTCTAAAGTAACTCCTCAAGGAAGTCCCTGATTTATCGCCAGTAAATAATTTTTCAAATGGGCTATAAGAAAAATTACGTATTTCTTTTAGCTATAGAAATTATTGATTCCGTAATTACCCCATAGTCAAGATTAAATTTTACTGCTATTTGCTGCTAATTCAAAGATAGCTGGATTTAGGATATCTAGCGCAAAAAAAATATAGTTTTACATAATCTTTAATTCTTTAATTAAAGATTATCTGGATAGATACGGACAATAAATCAATATCTTGTCAAGCCAATAAATCTTGATTGTAGATAAATATAGTGTAATAATTTAGGTATAGGGGTTGACAAAAGCAGAAAAGTTAAAGTAACCATTCATGAGTCAAGCCCATCTACCTCTTTGGGCTGAATAATCGCGTCAGTTTAGCAAGTAAAAATAGTGATAATTATCCTTGGAAAACAGATATTTATTAATCACCAATGTAAATATAAAGATTTAAATTCAGCCTAAATTTAGAATCAATGACCTAAAAAAAAACTTAAAATGACCTGCTTAAAAAAAGCGAGAAAGTCAAAATAGAGCACAAACAACCACCAAACCGCCTAAAGATACCTTGGCGCGAGGAAATGGGTAGATAGGGAGATAGTGAGATGGTAATATTTTTATTAAGGTTAATTATCTGGAGATAATATAATAGAATAAACCCAGTGCTTAAACCAATTACTATATAAGGGTTATTAAATTTATGAGCTACACATAATTTTTTACCTATTCCCTATTCCCTATTCCCTATTCCCTATTCCCTATTCCCTATTCCCTATTCCCTATTCCCTAAAATCCAAAACTTCTGTAGCTCACCTATCAACATGGCAGCTAATTCTCTCAATTCAATTCGTGATAGTCTAATTGTGTCTTGTCAGGCACCCCCTGACTCACCCCTGCACAACCCCCTAGTGATTGCCGCTATGGCACAGGCTTCTATGAATCAGGGGGCATCCGGTGTGCGTATTGATACACCTGACCATGTGGCAGCTGTTCGTAGTCAATGTCCCACTGCTCCAATTATTGGCTTGTGGAAGCAACAGTTAGCGGAGTCTGAGGTTTATATTACTCCCCAGTTTCACCATGCCAATGCGATCGCATCCGCTGGTGCTGATATTATTGCCATTGATGCCACCTTACGGGAACGTCCTGGAGGGGAAACAGTTCAAGATTTAATTAAGCAGATTCACGATACACTCGGTAAACCGGTGATGGCAGATGTGGATACCCTTGAGAGTGCGATCGCAGCACAAGCCGCTGGTGTGGATTTAGTTGGTACCACCCTCTATGGCTACACCGCTCAAACCAGCCATCTGTCTCCTCCCGGCTTTGGCCTACTCAGCCAGTTGGTGAAGCATTTAGATATCCCAGCCATTTGCGAAGGGGGTATTGCCACCCCCAAGATGGCTCAAACTGCTCTAGAATTGGGAGCCTATGCGGTTGTTGTCGGCACTGCCATTACTGGCATTGATTTGCAAGTTAAGGCTTTTGTCGATTTATTATAAGTAGGATTAGCCCTATAATTGCCCTTGCTAGAAGCTGGAAAAGCTATCCTGTTATTGAGAATCCAGTTTCTGTAGCCAGTCTTGACCCAACTGAATGGTAATATCTGAGGAAAAAGCACCGGTGCTTTCTACCCGCACTTCCCCAAATCCCAAATAGTTACGGATAGTGCCAGCACTTTCATCGTCTCCCTGTTGAGCAATAATGCGAGTAGTGCGCAATGGTTCCCTAGACAATTTCTGATCAATACGAACATTATTGTAGCCACCTCGGTTGAGGTTGCGGAGCATAGCCTTAGCGACTTCAGAGGAATCTGTAGTGTATTGAATCGCAATCCGTAGGGATGTGGCGTTGGCATTGGAGTAGCCATAGCCTTGACCAAAGTGCTGAGCCACCATCTGCTGAATGCGGCGGTGGTTTGGCAACCAGTAACTGGCTTGTTTCTTGCCATCGTTACTAAATCGACCAGGCAGCATTAGCATTTGGACATTGGCTCGTTTCGTCTTGGTGGCAAAACCCCCTAATGCCACTAGCTCTTCTATACTTAAGTTGGTGTCAATGTGGGACTGAATAACTGAGAGTATTTGTGGGATTCGTGCGATAGTGCTAGGTTTTAGTGCCTGTTCTACCAATGCCCTCATCAGCATTTGTTGCCGCTGAACTCGACCTATATCCCCATACTTGTCATAGCGAAACCGCAGGAACTGCATCGCTTTATTGCCATCTAGGTGCTGTCTACCTTTTTTGAGGTTGATATAAAGGTGTTGAGAATGGTCAGTGTACTTCATGTCCTTGGGAATATAGACCGTAACTCCTCCCAAGGCATCCACCAGCTTTTCCACACCCTGAACGTTTACTCGGATATAACGGTCAATGGCCACATCATCAAGAAGATCACTGACCGCCTTCGCTGTGAGTGCAGGTCCACCGAAATAATTGGCAGCATTGAGCTTAATGTTACCATGTTTCTCAATACGAGTTTTAGTATCACGAGGCATGGAAAGAACTTTGACTTTTTCCCCCTCTGGGTCAAACCGTAGCAGGAGCATGGTATCTGACAAACCCTCTAAGGAATTGACCAGAGCGTGGTATCCCAGGTCTACTTCTGGGGGTTTGTCGAGATCAGAGGTTAGGACTTTGATACCAAGAAATAAGATATTAACTGGTCGAGTCAACTCCGGCAACTGCATGGTGTTGCTGGAAATGGTTTCCTCTTGGTTAAATACAGATTTCTCGTCCGGAGTCAGTTCAGTTTGCAGCAAAGGGGTACTTGCCAGGGATACAGCTAGCATTGCACCTGCTGCCGCAGATGACATGGCCACTGCGGTAAAACCTAGCCAAAGCCAGAGCAAATTCCCTCGCTTGACTTTTACCTTTTTTCTGCGAACGGGGCGAGTAGGTCTTCTCACTACACGGCGTTTTCGATAAGTTCTTTGAACTGGCACTGGGCTTCCTCACACACAGGCAATAGGGATGGTATTTTCAGAAGAAGACTATTCACTCCTGACCGGTTTCAGATGCTTGAGCTGGAGCTTCGATCTTAAGGGTTTAGTAATAATACTCTATAGCAGGTTTTTTAACAGGTTGCTGCCTGTTCAGGTAAATTTTCGATGAAGCTTGCCCAATCCGTCAGTCAAAACCATCAATAGAGTACATCATTATCTTTTAGTAAACCCCTAGACTAGGACAAATACTTGCCCAAGATTCCTTCAGAGATCCGGCTAATCCAAGGCAGCCTTGGTGACTGGCGCTGCCATAAGCGCACCATCACAGCGAAACTGACCAGAAAATAGCCAGATGTCAGCATAGCATTGAGAAACAGCAAGCGTAATGTCCAAAATTCCGACAATTGTGCTCCTGCTGATAATAAACTGTATCCTAGCAACCAACCAAAGGCCAAGGTGACGGACAAGCGACTGACGGTTTTTTCTTTTCTGCTTCCCTGAGAGTGGTACAATGTCCACAGTGCAGGAAACAAGCCAAAGATGGGGACAAGGTAAATAAATAGCTGTAGGCGCTGATTATCTTGATTTTCGGTAGAATTTGTCTTTTTCACATGCTCTTTCATCCGCAGCTTGCCTTAAGAATCCCTCAAACCCCATGATTTGGTGGTTTTCCCTCTTATCATGACATTTCTTAGTGGTTATTCACCAACTAAAGCAAGGGGTCTCCCATTATAAGCGCGTGACTTAACGGGTTAGAAGTTACCGTAAGACAGTAGAGCCTTATTTCATATAACTTAAACTTATGACTCACAGACTGTCGCTTATTTTGGCTCAACGTAATCAGGTTTCGTCTCCGGGGGATTGCCCGACGGGGTTTAACGCTTCTCAACAGATTGACATGCACCTCAAGCAGCGGAGGCCGACCCTGCTTGAGGTGCGAACGCGAGTAGTGCAATAACATTATGCTGTTAACTTACTGCTATCGAATCAAGCCTAATGACGAACAGATAGCTATCATGGAGAGATGGCTGGAATTGTTGCGTCGTCACTGGAACTATGCTCTCGGTCAAAGACTTGATTGGCTCAACAGGACTCGTTGTCCTATTGATAGATGCAGTATTGTGAGGGAAGCGATTGGCGAAGTCCCAGAACCCGTTAACTATTACACCCAGCAATCAGCACTAAAGGAAACTAAAAAGCTATTCCCTGAGTACAAGCTGATTTACGCCGAAACTCAACAAGTCAACTTACAACGGCTAAACATTGCATGGGAACGATGGAGAAAACCAGATGCGACCGGAAAACGCGGAGGACGACCTCGGTTTAAGAAACAAGGTCAATTGCGGTCGTTTATATTCCCACGGGTTAACAATTCCAGAGCAGGGGCGCATATCAAACATGGAGTGCTTAAGCTGAGTCGGATTGGTGAAATATCTGTGGTGATGCACCGACCTCTACCGTCCGGTTTCACTCTCAAGCAATGCACTATCGTTAAAAAAGCGGACGGCTGGTACTGTTGCATCTCAATGAAGGATGATACTATCCCTGAGTTTATTGCTGTAGAATCGGTTAAATCTGCTGTTGGGATTGATGTCGGCTTAGAGAAGTTTCTGACTACATCAGATGGTGAAGCCGTTGGGATTCCGCAGTTCTACAGAAAGGCTAGTAACAGGTTAGCAAGTGCCCAACGGGTAATGTCACGCCGTGTAAAGGGTTCTAAAAACTGGCAGAAAGCTAAACAGAAAGTAGCTCTATTGCACCTTCATTTAACCCGTTGCCGCAAGGAATTTCACGCTTCTTGTCGCCCATTGGCTATGTAGTAAGTATGACCTGATTGGGTTTGAAGATTTAAATATCAAGGGACTTGCGCGGACTAGATTAGCGAAATCAATACATGACGCAGGGTGGGGGTCGTTTCTGGAAATCTTACAAGCAGTGGCGGTCAAACGCGGTTTGTTAGTCCAGGAAGTTAACCCACGGGGAACAAGTATTGAGTGCTTCAACTGTGGGGCATTAGTTGAGAAAAATCTAGCTCATAGAGTTCATAATTGTCCTAATTGTGGAGTAAAAATTGACCGTGATTGGAATAGCGGAATCAATATTTTGAATCGTGCATTAATGGCGGTTGGACTACCGCTGAATGGCTGTGGTAAATCAATACAGTTGAGGAAGTTCTTGAAAGTAGTAAAGAGTTCAGTTTTGAAGAACATCAAGTTCGACTTATTTGAACCTCATATATTCATCAAACTCCACTGCTAACTGACTTACCGCATGAGTTGATCTGACTTGTGCCTGACTTGTGCCTGACTTTTAAAGCTGATCAGCTCTTACAAGCAGCCCTGATGATTAAACCAACTCCCATGGCTAATTTGGGTAGGATAGGCCACCAACTCGACAATTCCCTGGTCATTAATGATCCAGCCTTGGGCTTCAATGATCGGTAATTTCTGATTCGTCATGGCTGTTTGATCACGGTCTTGGTGATACTGTAGTCTTCTTCTGAGGGAACTCCGGGTTTTCCTCGTCTTGACTGGTTTATTGCCTTGTGTATTTCCTTCATCAACCATCAGGCGTAAATCGGGTACCACGACCTGACCGCGCAATACTGCAGTTGGATCAGCGGGGAGTCCTCCTCCTCCAGTGACCACAAAACTATTCCCACCCACTGCTGCACAACTACTCACAATTTGATTGCTGGTATCTACCACATCTGCAGGAAGCTTGGCTAGGGCTTGGAAAGGATTGACATCTAGGGTATTGACGTTGACTGTGCCATCAATACCGAGTTGAGAAGAAGCGGTAATCTCACTAGTGCGATCGCGAAAAGTGCCAATGGCAGTAATATTAATATTTCCCCCGCGTCCCAAAATGGCATTGGCAGTAATATCACTATTCTCTAGGGCTACCAAAAAGTCGGTAGTGATGGTGATATTCCCACCAGTGGCACTCTCACGGGCGTTGGTAGTAATGGTACTGTTGTTGCTTAAGACTACAAGCTGGGCATCAGACAGGGTAATATTTCCTTGGTCTCCAGCAGTAGTTTCGGCATTGAGGGAACCATTGTCGAGTTGGATGGAATTGGCATTTACTTCCAAGGTGCCAGCAACACCGGTACCAGTACTACTGACCGTTGCTAGTGCTCGATCGCGAAGGATAAATGTCTTGGTATTGAGGTTAATCGAACCCGCTTGCCCAACTCCTATTGCTGTCGATGCGATCGCACTTGCTTCCCCATCTGGGTCAACTCTGTCTGGTCCCAATATTGCTAATCGGTCATTGTAGGTAGGGTCAATGCCAGAGAGGGTGATTGTATCAGTTGCATTGATGGTAATACTGCCAGCATCACCGCCACTGGAACCAGAGGTGAGAATTTGAGCCCCATCGGTTAATGCTAGAGTCTCTCCATCCACAGTAATTTGACCACCAGGAAAGTTACTACGGCTTCTAGCGCTAATAACTGCCCCATTATCTAGGCGTGTAGTAGGGGTATTAATCGTAATATCCCCACCACTCCCTGTAGCCATAGATTCGGTGTTGGCAGAGATGCGACTGGATTGACCACCTCTGCGACCACCGATGGCACTGACCCCAGACAGGGTAATGCTCTCGGTAGCCTTAATCTCGAGATTACCAGCATCTCCGTTGCCAAAGGTAGAACTCCGTACCTCCGCCCCATCGGAGATCCTAAGCTGCTGGGTATCAACGGTCAAAGAACCCCCATCCCCTATAGCTGTTGGTTGAACACTACTAAACAAGCCGCTAGTAGCCTGGCCATCCGCTGAAATTCCAATTAGCTCTACATCAGTAGCTCGTACCGTTAGGGTACCGCCATTGCCTTGACCGAAGATAGCACTATTTATCTGTGCTCCATCCCGTACTGTCAGCAGTTGGGTATCAATGGTCAACCTCCCCCCATTCCCTGTAGCGTTTCGGGTAACTTGACTAAACAAACCGCTACTGAACCCAAGAGCAGTTCCACTAACCTCTACCTCAGTAGCCCCTATGGTTACGGTACCCCCGTCCCCTGAACTATTGGTAGAACTGCTGATCTGCGCCCCATCCCTTACCCTCAGGCTCTGGGTATCAATAGTTAACTCTCCGGCATTGCCTGTTGCTGATGAGTTGACATTCACAGACAACAGTGAAGTTTGCCTAACCTCTACATCAGTAGCTTGTATTCTTAGGGTACCTCCATCCCCCTCACCAAAGGTGTCACTAAATATCAGTACCCCATCCCGTACCCTCAATGCCTCGGTATCAATGGTGATGATACCCCCATCTCCAGTGGCTCCCTGGTTCGAATTAGATTGTAATAAACTCAACGATTCAATAGCTACAGTATCTGTAGCGGTAATCGTTACATTCCCTCCGTCCTTGGTTCCGGAAGTACTAGCATCTAGGATAGTACCGTTTGTTAAGAATAGGTTGCGACTGGAAAAATTGATATTGCCACTGCCAAAACTCCCTGCTGTAGTAATCGAGCTATCCTCAAAGGTAATATTGTCTTTAGCCGTCAGGGTAAGGTTTCCTCCTTCACCATCAACAGCAGCAGTATTCAGATTACCGGCTGTAATGCCACCATTAGTCGCATTTAAGGTAATCGAGCCACTATTGACAGTTGCAGGTAAGCTAGCTGATTCAGTAAAGGTAGCCCTTGGCGCTTCCACACCAGTCAGAGCAATGGTATAGTTACCCAGGTCAAATCCCCTAATATTGTCCCAATCACTTAAGGGCAAATTCCCGGCTGTTGGTGTTGCTGGATCCACACTGGTAGATAGATCCACAAAAATAGAAATCGGGAAGATTGGATTTGGAAAAATCTGTCCTCCTTCACTCACTGGTTCTATTCCGAAGGCACTGATTGCTAGATAATAAATCCCTGGTGCAGTGGGGGATGAGGGATTACCAGCGGGTAAGGTCGATTGCAAGCAACCTCCACAATTGGCATCATTATCATTGCTATAAATCCCGAAACCACCTGCATCAAATAAAAATAACTGAGTAGCTACCTCGGTTCCGTCAACGGTAGTAGCTGAGAAGGTTTCCCCCCCGGTTAGGAAAATTTGGTAGATATCTACATCAGCGACGTTGGCGATGGTTCCTGATATACTCTCTAACGGAACACCGGGGGAATTACTGACGATTTTGGCATTCGTGATCGACTGTCCCGCATCTGCTACTTGGGGAATTGATGTATCAATATTCCCTATGGTTAAATTCGCGCCAGATATAGCAATGCTGCGCCCATGGGTACGGATAGTGTCCGAGACAGTATCTGCCATCACAAAGTTTCCTACCCCATCCCTGTCAGCATCAGCTGTAAATACTACTGCCCCAATGCCTGATGCTAAGTCTAGGGAGTCATCGGCTAGGTCTTGTAGCAGAATATCATTGGTGGCTTCCAAGACAATATTGGTATTCCCAGACAACTGCTCTAAGGTTGACTCATAGATCGTGGTGGTTCCTCCATCAGTCAACTGGCTCAAGGCATCAAAGTCATCTACTGTTTGATCCCCTGTCCCACTAGCAATAATAATATCTCTAGGGTCTAGTAATAAGGTGCCAGGAAAGCCATTAACGGCACTGGTATCCACATTCCCCCGAAAAATCAGGTTTTCCTTACCAGAGACTTCGATAAAGCCGCCGTTGCCGGAAATTGTTCCCCCACGAGCGCTGATGGTGCCGTAAAATCCTGTGATCTGATCTGCCTGGAGGATAACTCTACCGCCATTGCCAAGTGCCATCGCATTGGCACTAATCTTGACATTAGGGGCAATGTAGGTTTGGTTAGTCTGTTGAGTACCAATTAAAACCGTCCCTCCACCGTTTGGGGAGGATACATCAATAGAGGCATTATCCCATAAGCCAATTTGAGAACCATTAATCTTAACTATTCCCCCCGGTGCTACTAACGAACCTGTGCTAGTAACTAAATCTCCCGACAACACTAACCCTTGCCCACTACCAACAGCTAAGTTACCCTCATTCCTGATTTGAGGCAGTGGCTCATGGGGACCCCCAAGACCGCGCTGCCTCGCTTGATGTTGACGTAGGGCATTAGTAAAGAACGCACCAGGTTGGATAGTCAGTAAGTTACTTTTTTCTGGTTCTGTAGCACTGAACAGTCCCTGTTGACCCAATTTAATGCCATCAGCTGTGGTAGCAATAAATGAGCCAGCTACATCCAATCGAGCATTGTTGCCAAAGTGAATGCCATTGGGATTAATTAAGTAGAGATTTGCTGCGCCATCTACTCCCAAGGTGCCGGATATCCGTGATCGACTCCCTCCTGTGACACGAGTGAGGATATTAGCTATACCATTAGGGTTGGCAAAGTAGACGTTTTGTCCTTCATTGACATTAAATTCCAGGAAACTGTGGAACAGGTTACTGCCTCGAATAGCTCCGCCTTCGATTAAGTCTCGAAATTCTTGGGGAGTAACAATTGAGTGTTCTACCCCCAAGGTCTCATCGCGTATAATCTGGGAGTGAGCAGCAGTCTGAAAAACTGCCCAAGCTGTGGTAGATATTAATAAGATTGGGAGTTTTGAGTACCAAAACAACATTTTCGCTCCTGTACTGTAGAGGGCTACTATTCCTGACTTTAGGGGTTACTTCTGTGTTAGAAAATGGTTAACTATCCGCGCTTTAGCTCTACCGATATTACCTCATCAGCCAAATATCAAATTATACCATTATGCTTAAATAAAACAAGGACAAGTTCTTCAACAAAACTTTACCAAAGAAACAAACAAATGAATGTGTCAAAGTCGTTTTCATATAAATGATAATCAATTAAGTTTAACCTCACATTAAACGTTTAGCCACACAAAACCAGCGAAAGTCTTTTTTCCTCAATCAGCGCTGAGGTACTTTCACGACAGGATGAGCAAAGCTATGGCGATAATTCACCAAAACAGTCAACAAAAGCGACTATTTATTAATAGATGGTTAGTAATTCCTTGCCATCTCCCTCTAGCCCTTTGGCTACTAATCACAAATCTACCTGCTATTGCCTATCAGTCCAATTCCCCAACCTCCTCAGCAGAAGCAGTTGTCCAATACTCCTCCAATCCGTCAGCACTGCTGCAACAGGGAAAAGAACACTATCAAGCTGGACAATTTTTTGAAGCCGCTACCCTTTGGCAACAAGCTGCAACAGCTTATGCATCCTCAGGAGCAAGTATAACCTACGCTCAAGCCCTTAACTATTTATCCTTAGCTCAGCAAGAATTGGGACAATGGGAGCAAGCTCAAGTGGCGATCGCGGAAAGTCTAACCATACTGCAAAGTGTTGAGAAACTAGATTCAAAGGGCATTCTGCTTCTGGCTCAAGCCTTGAATACCCAAGGAAGCCTGCAACTGGCACAAGGACAAACCAAAACTGCTTTGGAAACCTGGGAGCAAGCTGAAGCTACTTATGCTAGGGCTAAGGATGAAACCGGAAAAGTAATCAGCCAAATCAATCAAGCCCAAGCCTGGCAATTTTTAGGGCAGTATCGACGGGCAAGAAATCTCCTAGAGCAACTGGTCACAGACCTTGAAAATCAACCGGATACCCTACTGAAAGCTGATGGGTTGAGAAGTTTGGGCATTGCACTACAAGTTGCTGGTGATTTACTGCAATCAAAGAAACTATTAGAACAAAGTTGGGCAATTAGCAAGGAATTTAATTCCCCGTCAGATACTAGCCCTACTCTCCTTAGCATTGGCAATGTTGCTAGAGACTTAGAACGATATGATGTGGCTTGGAAATACTACCAAGAGGCGGCTAAATTAGCACCAGATGGCATTACCCAAGTGCAGGCACAACTCAATCAACTCAGTCTTTTAGTTAGGTTCAAAAAATGGGAGAAGGCACTCTCGTTAATTCCAACTATTGAGTCAAACCTCTCCAAGCTACCTCCTAGTCGATTGGCCATCTATGCTAGGGTGAATCTAGCAGAAAGTATGATAAAACTAAAGAATAGCGAAAAGGAAGCTATTCAACTATCATATACCTCAATCACCTCAAAAATTGCCTCTAAAATTTATCCAAAAATTACCTCAAAAATTACCTCAAAAATTACCCCAAAAATTGCTAATATATTGGCAATAGCCATTCAAGAAGCTAGACAAATTCAAGATGCCCGCTCTGAAGCTTATTCTCTCAATCAACTGGCTAAGCTTTACCAACAAAATCAGCAGTGGGAGGATGCTAAAAACTTGACAGAGCAAGCTCTACAGATAGCTCAAACTATTAATGCCGGAGATATTATTGCTCTGGCGGCAACACAACTGGGGCAGATTCTGAAACAGCAAGGGGATATCCCTGGCGCGATCGCGGCTTATGAAACTGCCTACAATAACCTTCAATCCCTAAGGAGTGACTTAGTTGCCATTAATCCTGATGTGCAATTTAAATTCCAAGAAAGTATCGAACCGATTTATCGGGATTTAGTCAGCCTGTTATTAACTCCGTCTCAAGCTGGGATCAAGAAAGGGGCGGTTAGCCAGTCTAACCTCAAAAAAGCTCGTGAAGTGATTGAAGCGTTGCAACTGGCAGAGTTAGATAACTATTTTCGAGATGCTTGTGTAGACACTGAGCCGATTGTCATTGATGAAATTGATGTCGAGGCTGCTGTAATTTATCCAATTATTTTAAGCGATCGCATAGAAGTCATCCTTTCGGTCCCCAATCAACCTCTCACCCACTACACTAGTCTTCTACCAGAGGACAAAGTCAAAGCCATACTAAGACAAGTTTACTCATCTATGTCTCCTGGTTATCCTAGTAATGAGCGGTTGCGACTGTCTGAGCAAATATATGATTGGCTGATCCGACCGGCAGAAGCAGAACTGGCAAACAGTAACATTAAAACCTTGGTATTCGTGCCAGATGGGTTTTTGCGAAATTTGCCCATGGCAGCTCTCTACGATGGTAAACAGTATCTGGTCGAAAACTATAGTATTGCTATCTCTCCTGGGTTACAACTTTTTCCTCAAAGACTTCAGAGAGTTGAACTGAACGTTTTAGTGGCTGGGTTGACCGAAGCTCGCCAAGGCTATACTGGTTTACCTGGTGTTGCCCTCGAAGTCCAAGAAATTACGGATAAAGTTACTACAGACGTTTTACTCAATCAGGAATTTACCCGCACTACCTTCCAAACCGCAATTGATAGCACCCCCTTTCCCATTGTTCACCTAGCTACTCATGGTCAATTCAGTTCTAACCCAAAGGAAACATTCCTACTCACCTGGAATGACCGAATTGGCATTAAAGATTTCGATTTACTATTCCAAAAAAGACGATTAGGAATTCTAGAACCTATAGAATTACTGGTAATGAGTGCCTGTCAAACTGCAGCAGGGGATAATCGTGCCACCCTAGGATTAGCAGGATTTGCCTTACGTTCAGGAGCTCACAGCACTTTAGGTAGTCTCTGGTCAGTCAGCGACGAATCAACCACTTACTTAATGAAAGAGTTTTATCAGAGCTTAATTCAGACTAAGCCATCGATGACTAAGGCTGAAGCCCTGCAACAAGCACAGCTGAAATTGCGTCAAGATCCATTATATGAACATCCCTATTTCTGGGCATCCTTTGTATTAGTAGGGAATTGGTTATAGGGTAAGCATTCAGCACTCAGCAGTCAGCCGTGAGTCTTCGGCTGACCCTTGCCCTTTGGGCCACGCTGCTTGAGGTGCGAACAGCTTATTTTATTCAAAAGCACCTTAAGTAGGGTGGGTGTAGCGTCTAAATTGTTCTCGTAACATTGTTCTCGTAACGTGGCCATGCGCGTAGCATTGCCATAGCCTTTGGCCAAAGGCTAATGGCTGTTCGCGTAGCGTGCGCGTAGCGCTTAAGCTGATAGCTAACTGGTTATTAACTAAGAGGTATATTATAACATGAATAAGTTTATTTGTAAAACTCTCTTATCAGCAACAGTAACTGGAGCATTGATCTTAGCATCAAGCGCACTCCAGGCAAGTCCATCGGTTAAAGAAGGGGAAATTCTACCCCGAGATTATCGCATCAGTCTGGAATTTGATTTCCCCTCAGATGAGGAAGTTCCCAAAACCAGTGTCGGTGGAGGGGTGCGAGGAAATGTAGAATTTGACCTACCCGGAGAATCCGCTAGCCCCAAAACTAGCATCGGTGGGGGTTCGAGAGGGGATGTAGAATTTGACCTACCCGGAGACTCCGCCAGCCCCAAAACTAGCATCGGTGGGGGTTCTAGAGGGGATGTAGAATTTGACTTACCCGGAGACTCCGCCAGCCCCAGAACTAGCATCGGTGGGGGTTCTAGAGGGGATGTAGAATTTGACTTACCCGGAGACTCCGCCAGCCCCAGAACTAGCATCGGTGGGGGTTCCAGAGGGGATGTAGAGTTTGACCTACCCGGAGATTCGGCCAGCCCCAGAACTAGCATCGGTGGGGGTTCTAGAGGTAGTAAACTCCCCCTAACGGCATTGCTTCCACCCACAAAACACGGGTACACCGTATCACCGCGTCCAACTCTATTTGTTTATATGCCCCCCCTGGGAGCAACTGATGTTTTTTTCAGTTTGCAAGATGAAGATGGTAATTCCCATTATCACACAACCCTCAAAAGTTCTGGCCAGGAAGGAGTGATTAGTATTACCCTACCAGAAGCAGCACCAGAATTAAAGATTGGTAAAAACTACCTCTGGTACTTGGCACCCATTGAAGCAGACGGTATCCTGCGACCTGATAATTATTCAGTAAGTGGGTGGGTTAAACGGGTAAAATCAACGGTGAGTGACCAAGGACCATCCAAGTCCGCGATCGCGTTGGCTACTGAATATGCTAAGGCGGGAATATGGTACGATACCCTAGAGGTTTTAGTGACTGCTCAACGCTTGGAGCCTGACAATACAACCCTGGCCAATGAGTGGAAAGATTTACTCGAACAAGTGGGACTGGATGCGATCGCAACTCAGCCGATGGGAGAGCAGTTGTAATTCTTGAGAAGTTGTCAGTTTAAGGGATTAGCTAGCACACTAATCCCCCTTTGATATAGCAATTCTCAGCAACCTTTGAGGGAATACTATAAACACACAACCTCAACAAAATAACCAACATTAAAGCCAAATGTGGCAAACCGTAAAACAACAGATTCAACAGTGGGGAACAGTCCTCTTAATCGCGCCGAGTATAGCAGGATTGGTGATTTTAGGAAGCAATGCTGGACTGTTTCGGATGCTGGAATGGGCAAGCCAAGACCAATTATTTCGGCTGCGTCCAAAAGAATCTGTTGACGAGCGCATTGTCCTGGTCACCATTGATGAACCCGATATAAAATATGTTAAGCAATGGCCAATGTCAGATCGGGTTATGGCTCAGCTAATTCGGAATATCAAAGCCCAGCAACCAAGAGCGATTGGAATTGATATTTATCGAGACCTAGTGGTTGAACCTGGACATGATGAACTGGTAGAAGTTTTCAACTCTACCCCAAATGTGATCGGAATTGAGAAAATTGCTGGTAACCCCATTGCAGCGCCACCAGTGCTGGATAAATTGAGTCAGGTAGCAGCTAACGACGTACTCATCGATGGGGATAGCAAAATCCGGCGAGGGATCATTCTCCTGGGCAAACCTGATGGTAGCCGTAGGCAAGGATTTGGTGTCAAATTAGCGCTAATGTATTTGGCACAAGAAGGTATTAAACTTGAATCTATCAATCCCGACAAAAAGATATACGGTTTAGGTAAAGCCAAGTTTGTCCCCCTCTCCAGTAATGATGGAGAGTACAGCAAAGCAGAGATGGGAGGATACCAAATCTTATTGAACTATCGGGGCGGTGAAGAAAGCTTTTTGACTATCTCCATGAGTGATGTTCTCGACAATCGCATTCCCCCAAATTTGATGAGCGATCGCATTGTCTTGTTGGGTGCAAAAGCCCCAAGTCTCAATGACAATCACCTCACTCCCTACAATAGTACCTTACTAACTCCCACTGAATTAATACCAGGTATAGCAATTCACGCCAATATCAGCAGCCAGATTTTGAGTGCAGCTAATGAAGGTCGTCCCATGCTTCGAGCATCAGTAAAATCCCTTAATTGGCTCTGGATTGTGTTCTGGTCTGGATATAGTGCTACCCTTGGAGCCATGTATGTCCGTAGGCGATGGGTAACTGGAGTTGGCACCCTTATAGCCGGAGTTATCATTGTTACCAGTTCCTATATTGCCTTTTTATCTGGCTGGTTGATTCCCATATTTACACCCTTGTTTACCGTTGTCAGTGCTGCAGTTGTCAGTATTAGTACCACACTTTGGAACAACCTCAAACAGTCCTATCGGGAATTAGAAAAACAACATAAACTATTGCAAGAAGCTCACCTGCAATTAGAAAAAACCAATACGTCCTATAGCAGATTTGTTCCCTTTGAATATCTTAACTTTCTTCAAAAAGAAACTATTCTTGATGTAGATCTTGGCAACCACGTCAGTAAAGAAATGGCGGTCATGTTCTCCGATATTCGGTCTTTCACTACCCTTTCAGAAACCATGACCCCGAAGGAAAACTTCGACTTTGTTAATGCTTACCTCAAGCGTGTCAGTCCCGAGATTCGCAATCAAAACGGCTTTATCGTCAAGTTTCTCGGAGATGGTATAATGGCTGTTTTCCCTGATGGCACCGATGAGGCAGTAGCAGCGGGAATTGCCAAGCAAATCAGAGTGGAAGAATACAATCACAGGCGTATTGCCAAAGGCTATCTACCAATTAAAGTAGGCATTGGCATTCATGTGGGTCAGATGATGGTGGGAATGGTAGGAGAGACATTTCGGATGCAAGGGGATGCTTTTTCTGATAATGTAAACTTAACTGCTCGTTTAGAAGGGTTAACTAAGTTTTATGGCGTGTCTTTGTTAATCTCCGAGCAAGCTTTAGAGCAATTGAGTAATCCTAATCACTACCAGATTCGGTTTCTTGATCGAGCAATTGTTAAAGGAAAAAATGAACCAATTGCTGTTTATGAAGTCTTGGAAGGAGAGCCTGAAGAAGTCAGGGAATTAAAGTTAACAACCCAGTCAGAGTTTGAGCTAGCTATAGAGTACTACCGAACTCAAGAATTTGATAAGGCTAAAGCGTGTTTTAATCAAGTGTTAGCTGTCAATTCTAACGATAAGACAGCATTATTGTATGTAGAGCGAATTAATCAATTAATGGTGCAAGGGGTACCCCAGAATTGGGATGGGGTGTGGCGGTTTACCCAGAAATAGCAAGGGTGCATCTGATATTTGTAACAAAGAAAGGGAAGTGTTGGAAGTGTTGGAAGTGTTGGAAGTGTTGGAATTTTATTAGAATTTTTGCCTAATTGCAAAAGCGATACAGCGCGATGCACCCAAACTTAGAAACCAAGCTGTCAAATCATTACCAAGAAACCTGTCAAATCCCAAATATCGATTGAAGGTGTTGACGAATTTGATTGGTGCCAGTTTCTTTTTCCTCTTTTGTGTCACCTACCGTTATTCCTAATTGCTTTAGGGTCTCCTTACGTTTGAATAATTCTTCGGAAATTTGATCAGCTAAGTCTTTGTGCTTTTCCAAAAGACTCTTTAAATTTTCCTGGTCTACCACAAACAAAATCGTGTCTTCTAGGGTGCGAAGGGTAGCCGTACGGGGGGTACCCAGAAGCAAGGACATTTCTCCAATAAATTCCCCTGGCTTGCGGATGGCGACCCGTTTTCCCATCGATTCCACAAAAACTTCAACTAAGCCAGATAAAATGATATAAAATGAATCCCCTGGGTCGTTTTCTTCACAGATTACATCCCCTGCTTTGAGCATTTGACGATATCCTTGCTGAATTATATGTCGCAGCTCGCTATCGGTACACTTTTCAAAGTAAGTCACCTGCCGCAAGAGATCCCGGAGGGTCAATTTTCCTCTAGAGTTTGTTTTTACTTTGTTTTTTTGGGTAGTGGCTACAGCTTTATTAGAGAGGGATTCTTGTTGAGAATATGAGCCGTTATTACCACTAGTTTGTTGAGGTGTTTGTTGAGGTTTTTGTACCAGAAATTCTAAGTCCTTCAGATTTCGGATATACAGGTCTCTCTGAGGCTCGGCATGCTCGATTCCCTGCTCACGAAGTTGCTCTTCTATCAGATAATACAAACTACTCTGAATTGATTCCATATTTGGTGGATTGTCGATCCATACTAAGAGTTCAAAATCCATGCCGTCTCCAAACCCTTTAAAATATACTTCAGGAGGAGGAGATGCTAAAACTTCTGGCTCTTTGCGAGCCGCTTCTAACAGTACCTCTGTGACGATGACTGGATCGCTTTCATCGGGAACGTCAACAGGAATTCTGATCCGAGCTCTGGGATCTTGATAACTCCAGTTAACCACATTGTTTTCTAGGAAACTAGTATTCGGAACAATAACAAACACCCCATCATTGGTGCGGATAGTGGTGGAACGAATCGAGATTTTTTCTACAGTTCCTGACAGGTCATCAACTTTGACATAGTCTCCTACCTTAATTGGTTTTTCAAACAGAATCGCCAGACCACTGATAAAGTTGGCGGTTAAATTCTGAAGTCCGAAGCCTAAACCAATACCCATTGCCCCTGCAAAAACAGTTAGGGAACTGAGGTTAATCCCAGCCGTTTGCAGAACAATCAAAAATCCTATGACAGTTAGAACATAGCCGATCAGGGAGGACAATGCTTCGCGAGTCCCACGATCTAACCCCAAGCGAGTTAGCACCCGACGCTTAATCAAGTCCTGCAGTTTACGAGCTATATATAAAGTAATGATAGCCATTACTATGAGTTGGACTATCATAATCAGAGACAGCTCTTGGGTGCCCAGCTGAAACAGCTTGGTGGTAAAGACTTTCGAGACGATGTTCCAGACTTTGCTCAGCCATTCAAAAATCACAGCCATAATTCAGTTATTTATTACTCAATCAAATTGTCACCATGCAGCGGTCAGCTAATGCGCTACGCGCACGCTACGCGAACAACTGTTAAGTTTAATATAATTAAACCACTGAAGAGCTAATTTATAAAGTAAATATTAAGAGCTCAAATCCCTTGACAGATATGGATTTCAGGTAAGATGGGGCGAACTACACCCTTCGCGTAGCGTGGCCATTCGCGCAGCGTGGCCCAAAGGCCAAGGCCTTATTCCTGAAAGCATTACATCGCAATGGTTATAGCTGCTAGCTAGAAGAGTGAACTAAGAGTGAACGTCTTGGATACTCAGTAGATCCCGTGTAGAAGGCTAGGGTCAATCTGCTTGCTCCAAGTCCAACGAAGCCACTTGTGCAAAAGCCGGTCTAGCCTCTGGCGAGATGGATCAAATTGATCTGTAGCCCTAATTTCCCGAAAAGGTGCGCTTTCCTATGGCGAATTAAATTACGGGGTCGCACCTCTTGGTATTAGTCTGGTTGAGTTCACATTTATTTCACTTTAATTTCATATTTTTATGAAAAAAATATGATTATCATCACATTTTGACCTCACGGGGTGACAACAAAGCTCAAACCTAGATAGGTGTTAGGTTAATGGTTTTAGGTGTTGGGTAAAATGAGCGCATCGGAGTCTTTGTATTTGCCAGCAATTGAAGCACTTTTAACAAGACTTCGTCAATGATAGTTTTAATCAATCCATCCCGCTTGGGCAATCTTCACGCTTCACCTAACCCCATTAACAAACACCCCTGTAAGATTTTAAAGAGCGCTTGTCACCCCCTGAGCATTTTGACCATTACTTGACATTTGCTTCATAATCTAGTTAATAAAAGCTAATTAGGGGTTTGAGCACTCAGAAATTTAGAGGCTAAATGATGTTAAATATCGTTATAGCGTTTCTCATAGCTATGAGATACACATTATTTTTTCCCTGTTCCCTGTTCCCTGTTCCCTGTTCCCTGTTCCCTAAAACCTAAAACCTAAAACCTAAAACCTAAAACCTAAAACCTAAAACCTAAAACCTAAAACCTAAAAATTTTTACCTCATGGGTATAAGACTTGCTATATATCAATTCCCACTAATTTTCCCACGAATTAACCGATGTTAATGTTGATTTTTT
Source organism: Moorena sp. SIO3H5 (assembly GCF_010692395.1). Taxonomy (GTDB): domain Bacteria; phylum Cyanobacteriota; class Cyanobacteriia; order Cyanobacteriales; family Coleofasciculaceae; genus Moorena. Next base: position 15,441 of record NZ_JAAHHS010000002.1, on the reverse strand, counting down.
ATGTAGGAAATGACCTTTATGCCCTGGATAGTTCTCAGGTCCTGGAGGTAATTCCCAGAGTCAACCTCCGAAAAATACACCAAGCTCCTGACTATGTGGCTGGTTTGTTTAACTACCGAGGTGCAATTGTGCCAGTTATTGATCTGTGCCATTTAATTCAAGGTACTCCCAGCCGCTCCCACTTAAGCACGCGGATTATAATGGTCAATTATGTTGCCAAAAATAATACTCATTACTGCATCGGTTTGATGTCAGAAAGAATCACAGAAACCTTAAACAAACCAGATACTGAGTGGGTCGATGCCGGAGTAAAAATAAATGACGCTCCTTATTTAGGAGAAATGATTATGGATGAAAAAGGCATGATCCAACGAATTCGGCTAGAGTATTTGTTATCGGAGTCCCAACAGATATACTTATTACCTGGAGCAGAAAATTAAAAACTACCAACTAACTAACAACTAACTAACTAACTAATAGTAATGATTCAGGCGACTATTGAGGCTTTGCTAAGAAAGAAAATCGGTTTGGATGGCAGTACTATTGGTTCTAGGCAGATTGCTAGAGCGATAGAAACCAGACGATGGGCTTGTGGCTTACCGGATCAGCAAACGTATCTGCAACAACTGCAAACCTCAGCTCAAGAACTCGAAGCACTGATTGAAACGGTCGTTGTCTTAGAGACTTGGTTTTTCCGGGACAGAAAACCCTTTGGGTTTCTGAGTCGTTACGTCATATCTGAGTGGTTGCCCAACCCCAACTACCCCATCCTGCGGGTGTTAAGTATACCCTGTTCTACAGGAGAAGAACCTTACTCCATTGCTATGACCTTGCTGGATGCGGGTTTGACTCCTAATCAGTTTCGGGTCGATGCTATTGATATCAGCAAGGAAGCATTGCACAAAGCTCGACGTGCTCTCTACAGCAGGAATTCCTTTCGGGGGAACCAACTACAGCAACAAAAACGCTATTTTAAGCAAACAGCAGATGGTTATGAATTATGTCCGTTGGTGCGCAATACCGTTAATTTCAAGCATGGTAATATCCTAGACCCCTTGGGCTTGGCTCAGAGCAACTATGACATTATATTTTGCCGCAATTTATTGATTTATTTGGATAAATCTTCCCGGTTCCGTGCTATACAACTCTTAGATCGGTTATTAATGCCTAAAGGTTTGCTGTTTGTGGGGTCTGCTGAAACAGGAGTAATAACTACCAATCGATTTGTGTCAGTTCGCTATCCCTTTGCTTTTGCCTATCAGAAGGTGAAAGATCTTAGACAACCCCAGACCAGGGACTCTCCACAGGGGCGCAGGAGAAATTGGGAAACCTCATCGTCACTCCCGAGTCATAAGTCCCCAGTGACGCTGATCCATTCTCTGTATCCAATACAAGGGCAAAACCAGGACCAGGAGCAAGACCAGGAATACCAAACAAGATCATCTTCCCCCTCTGCCCTTGTTAATCGACAGTCTAAAGGAATCAAACAATCCTGCTTACAAAGGGAGCTTGAAAAGGGACAAGAATCCTTGCTTGAAAAAGCCAGGAGATTAGCCAATCAAGGAAGTTTGGAGGAAGCGGTGACACTGTGCCAAACTTACCTAAGTCAAAATTTGACTAGTGCTGAGGCTTATGTGTTACTCGGAGAAGTCCATCAGGCCTTGGACAATGACGAGCAGGCTGAGCAATGCTTTCAGAAAGCAGTTTACCTGAAACCGAATTCCTACGAAGCACTCTTTCATCTGGCTTTACTTCAAGAAAATCGTGGGGATCTGGCTAAAGCTACGGTAATCCGACAGCGAATTCAACGACTACAAAACTTAAAAAGTTAATAGCAACAGGGGCTACTTGGAATTAAATGAAAATTGCAACTAAACTACTAGGTCTACTAATCTTCTCTAGTTTGACCATACTTTTAGGGGGGGGAATTAGCTGGATAGGACTGTCAAAGTTAGCAAATGAAATCGGTAAGATAGCTGAAGAAGATCTTCCCCTTATCCAGCACATGACGGAAATGCAAGAAAGTCAACTTGCTCAGAGGGTTAATTTTGAACGAGCCTTTCGATTTAATTACCGATATGCAGAAAGCGCTACTGCTAGAAATACATTTGGTGAAGCCAGAGCCGAGTTCAACCGAAGGAATGGATTAGTAGAGGAGGCTCTTAGAAAAGTTGATAACATTCTCCAACGTGAAATAAAAAAAGCCTTAAGTGAACAGGAAAAAAACTACTGGTCAGATTTTCAATCTGAATTAGAGTTATATAAAATAATGCATAAACGTTATGGTGATAAATCTGAAGAAGCGTTCAGTTTAGTTGTTGAAAATCAACCCGATAAAGCGGAATTTGCTGCAGAACGGATGCAAAATTCCGCAGAAGAACTGAAAGCAGAAATGAGGAGTCTCTTGCGGCGAGCTATTACATTATCTCAAAACTCAGCTAATCTTGCGAAAGAAGATCAAAAACGTACCATCAACATCGTACTGATTGCTTTTATTTTAATCATTGGGGCGACTCTAGGGTTTGGAAATTTTGTCACCCGCGATATTGTTAATTCGTTAAACAAAGCAGTAGATATAGCAGAAGAAGTTTCGGCTGGTAATCTGAGTACCAAGGTGGAAATTACCTCAACGGATGAGATTGGACAATTACTGGAATCTCTGAAAAAGATGACTGAAAACCTCAATTCATTGATCTATAAGGTGCAACAGTCTGGTATCCAAATGACTAGCTCCACCACCCAAATTGCTGCCTCTGGTAAGCAATTAGAAGCAACCATGACCGAACAATTAGCCTCCACCAACGAGGTGACAAGCACAGCTCAAGAAATTGCCAATACCTCTGGGGAATTAGTTAAAACTATGGAGCAAGTCGCTCAGCTGTCTCAAATTACTGCTGATAGCGCTAGCCATGGTCAACAAGACCTGATGCGTATGGAAAGTACCATGCGTCACTTAGCCAATGCTACTAGTTCTATTTCTGCCAAACTGGGAGTGATGAATGAAAAAGCCAATAATATCAGTAGTGTTGTCACCACTATTACTAAAGTAGCCGATCAGACTAATTTACTATCCCTCAACGCTGCCATTGAAGCGGAGAAAGCAGGAGAGTATGGGGCTGGTTTTGCGGTTGTGGCTCGGGAAATTCGGCGGCTAGCTGACCAAACGGCAGTGGCTACCCTAGAAATTGAGACCATGGTAAAAGAGATGCAATCAGCGGTGTCAACTGGGGTGATGGAAATGGATAAATTTAGCAAGGATGTCAGTACTAGTGTCGAAAATGTCGGCAATATTAGTGAACAAATTGCTAAAGTAATTGAGCAAGTTCAGAGCCTGACTCCCCGGTTTGAGATGGTGAATCAAAGTGTGGAAGACCAATCAAAAAGTGCTCAACAAATTAGCGAGGCGATGGTTCAATTAAGCGAAGCCTCACAACAAACGGCTGACTCTCTAAGAGATACGAATAATGCTCTGGAACGATTGGATGATACTGCCCAAGGATTACAAACAGAAGTTTCGGTGTTTCAAGTTTAGACGTAAGCCGTAAGCCGTCAGCCTTCAGCCTTCAGCTTTTTAATCACGGAAAACTTACGAAAAAGGCTCTGGAGACGAAGATCTAAGTAGTTCTGGACAACCGTAAAGATGCTGATCGCTGATAGTTTAAGAATAGCGATCGCATAGGATATAGGATATAGTGGTTTGGCACCCGCGCTAATTACAATAACAACAAGTAGTCAGTATCCTAACTTATAGCGTTTATCATAGCTATGAGGTACACATTATTTTTTAAATCTTCCCACTTCCGACTTCCCTTACCCTCCTGGTAGGGCTTAGGGGTGGGTTCCTGCTCCCTGCTCCCTGCTCCCTACTCCCTAAACCCCAGAGATTTGTACCTCATGGGTATAATAATTGCCATCACTGAACCTACACGTAAACCGCTATATGTTAATCAAGCAAATTTCCAATCAGTTAAAGCTTCTGAGTCTAATTATTTTATCTCTATTGTTATCTCTATTGCTTGTTTTGGGATCAGGTTTCTCAGGGAAGAGCCAAGAGGATGATATTGTGTTGGGAATGTCTGCTGCATTTACAGGAGCATCTAGAAGTTTAGGCATTGAATTGTATAGAGGTTCAATGGCTTATATAGAAGATATTAATCGCCAAGGCGGTATCAATGGCAAACAAATTGTGATTCAGGCCTATGATGATGGATACAATCCCACTAGGGCGATTAAAAACACCATTAAGTTGATTGAAAATGATGATGTATTTTTACTCTTTGATTATGTCGGCACTCCCACGGTGACTAGAGTCCTGCCACTGCTCAAAAACTATATTGAAAGACAAACCTATCTCTTCTTTCCGTTTACAGGGGCTCAACCCCAAAGAGAAACACCTTACGAGCAATTTGCTTTTAATCTTAGAGCTTCTTACCGTCAGGAAACCGAAGGATTAGTTGATAACTTTGTCAAAATTAATAGACGAAGAATTGCGGTATTTTATCAGATTGATGCCTATGGTAGAAGTGGATGGGATGGTGTGAGGAGAGCCTTGGCTAAGTATGGTCTCACTATGGTTGGGGAAGCCACCTATCGTCGAGGAACCTCCTATTCCCAGAGCCTAAAACGTCAGGTAAATATTCTCAGAGCTGCCAATCCCGACGCTGTGATTTCCATTGGCTCCTATGGGGCTTGTGCAGGATTTATTCGAGATGCTAGGGATGCTGGCTGGAATGTGCCGATTGCTAATATCTCGTTTGTGGGGAGCGAGAGTTTGCTGAATTTGTTGCTAGAAACTGGTGTTAAAACTGGTATAGATTATACTACAAATTTGATTAATTCGCAAGTGGTACCCAGTTACAATGACACCTCCCTAGCTGCTGTAAGTGACTATCGAGCATTGATGGATCAATATAACCCGATGCCTCCGAGGAATTTCAGCTCGGCAGGATACAAACCCCTTAGGTATAGCTTTGTTAGTCTGGAAGGGTTTCTGAATGCCAAACTCCTAGTTGTGATTCTACAAATGATGGGGGATAAGGTTGAAAAAGCTCGGCTCAGACAGGCGCTTGAGAAGGTCAAAAACCTTGACCTAGGGATTAATGCGCCAGTCTCATTTAGTGCTTTTAGAAATCAGGGACTCAATAATGTCTATTACACTACTGTTGAGCAAGGTCAATTTGTACCGCTAGACAGCTGGCAGAGGTTGGCAAAATGAAGATTTCAAAGCTATTTCAAAAAACTCTGATTGGAGAAATAATTCTGTTTGGATTCGTTATCCTGACCACATCTACCTTATCTGGCTGGACTCTACACAAAAACCTGACTAGTGAGTATAAAAGCAAAGGGACTGCGATCGCAAAAAGTTTAGCTAAGTCTAGCCTCGATCTACTCCTATACAGAGATGCCTCAACCCTTCAGGCAGCCATAGACCAGTTTATTGAGATTAAGGGGGTTGCTTATGCCTTTATTGTGGCTGAGAATGGGGAAATCGTTGCCCATACCTTTGTTCCCACCATCCCTAAGGAAGTCAGGAAGATCGGCTTGGGGAAATACCGAGCTACTAAGTCTGTCAGCGAACAGATAGAATTCAAGGATCTAGCCATTCAGGGGATGGGGACTTTCACCGATATATCTGCACCGATTCTAGCTGGGGTAGCTGGATATGTCCATGTGGGAATGGATCGAGAAATTATCACTGCTCAACTTCGCACGGCTATTCTAAATCAGATCTACATCGTATCGTTGATTTTTCTAGCCAGCATTGCCGTGGCTTACTTACTGGTTAACAAAATTTCTCACCAGCTTACGCAACTTTCAAACTATGCCAAACAAGTCTCTAGTGGAGATTTGACTCCCCAAGTGGAAATCCCTGCTAAAAATGAGGATGAGATCGGGGATTTACTGGCATCCATCGGTACCATGACCCAAAATTTGAGTTCTTTAATTGGTAAAGTCCAGCAGTCTGGTATCCAGATTACCGCCTCAACCACCCAAATTGCTGCTGCAGGTCAACAACTACAGGCAACCATCACCAAACAGGTCGCATCCACTAACCAGGTTGTCGCCACAACCCAACAGATTGCAGCTACCTCATCGGAATTGGTTATAACCATGAAAGAAGTAGCTAGTGTCTCCGAACAAACGGCTGTTGCCGCTGACAACAGCCAATCCAACATCCGCCACATGGAAACCACCATGGGTGTATTAACTGAAGCCACTGTTGCCATTACCGCTAAACTAGGGGTAATTCATGACAAAGCTGATACCATCAATAGTGTTGTCAGCACGATTACCAAAGTAGCGGATCAGACCAATTTACTATCTCTCAACGCTGCCATTGAAGCAGAGAAAGCGGGAGAGTATGGGGCTGGGTTTGGCGTTGTTGCTCGGGAAATTCGTCGGCTGGCTGACCAGACTGCAGTGGCTACCTTGGAAATTGAGACCATGGTCAAAGAAATGCAATCCGCTGTAGCCACTGGGGTAATGGCAATGGATAAGTTTAAGCAACAAGTAAGTACTAGTGTAGACGATGTGGGCAATATCAGTGAGCAAATCGCTGAAGTGATCCTGCAAGTGAAGACAATTACCCCTCGCTTTGAGCTGGTGAGTCAACGGATGGAGGAGCAAGCTGAAAGCGCACAGGAAATCAGAGTAGCCATAGAACACTTAAGTGAATGCTCCCAGCACACCTCTGACTCCTTACGGGATACTAATAGTGCTTTAGAACAATTAGATGATGCTGCCCAAGGATTAAAATCAGAAATTTCAGTTTTTAAAGTCTATCAGTAATATCATCTTCGGTTGAACACTTATAAATATTAGGTAATAGGTAATAGGGAACAGGGAACAGGGAACAGGGGATGATAATGGAGATTACCTACGAGAAGGAAGCTATGTTTTTTTATAACTGATTATCTGAACATACTAGAATAGTAATTTTATTGATTATTGAAAGATATAGCGATTTGCAGATAAGTTAATTATGAAAATGGGGCAAAAAAGATAAAGTCCACTTTTTAGCAAGAATAAATAACTTAGGTTGGATGCCAACTACTCTATTCCCTATTCCCTATTCCCTATTCCCTATTCCCTATTCCCTATTCCCTATTCCCTATTCCCTGTTCCCTATTCCCTGTTCCCTGTTCCCTGTTCCCTGTTCCCTAAAATCCAGACATTGTGTACCTCAAAAGTCGTAGAATTTCTATATGTACTTAACCAAGTCGCAAACCGCTATAAATGCACATAATTTTACCAATAAAATCCGAAAATTTATGTCGGCATTCTAATTATTAGATTACTACTTAATACCTAATCCCTAATCACGATGAAGATTCAAACAAAACTTATAGGCTTGCTAAGCTTTTGTGGTTGTATTGTGTTGCTGAGTGTTGCTATCAATTGGATCGGACTGTCAAAGTTATCAGCCGACATCGCTGAGATGACTGAACAGGATCACATGAATTCTGAGCATATGATAGACCATATGCAAGAGATGCAGACTCTACATCGAAACAGTCAAACCCTAATCAATATTGTCTTAACTGTTTGTATGATCAGCATTGTGACAGCTGTAATTCTAGGGATAGTTATCATCCGTGATATTGTCAACTCTTTAAACAAAGCAGTCGCCATAGCCAAAGAGATATCCGCTGGTAATCTCACACCCCAAGTAGAGTTCACCTCTGATGATGAGATTGGTCAGTTACTGAAAACCCTCAAATTCATGACCATAAACCTTAATTCAGTTATGTCTAAAGTGCAGCAGTCTGGTTTCCAAATTACTAGATCAACCAAACAGATGGCTGCCTCTGGCAAGCAATTAGAAGCAACAGTAACTGAACAGCTAGCCTCGACTAACCAAGTGACAGTAACTGCCCAAACAATTGCAGCAACTTCTGAGGAATTAGTTAAAACTATGGATCAAGTTGCTCAGCTATCTCACCGTACTGCTCACGGGGCTAGCCAAAGTCAAAAAGACTTAGAACAGATGGAGAAAAGTATGCGTCTGTTGATAGAAGCTACCAAATCTATTTCCCAACAATTGGGGGTGATGAGTGAAAAAGCTAATAACATTAATAGCGTGGTAACCACCATTACTAAGGTAGCAGATCAGACGAATTTACTATCCCTTAACGCTGCTATTGAAGCGGAGAAAGCGGGAGAGTATGGCGCTGGATTTGCAGTTGTTGCTCGGGAAATTCGTCGGCTGGCTGACCAAACGGCAGTAGCAACCTTAGAAATTGAACAGATGATTAACCAGATGCAATCTGCTGTATCTACTGGGGTTATGAAAATGGATAAATTTAGCAAAGACGTGGGGAATAGTGTCGAAAATGTGGGTAATATTAGTGAGCAAATTGCCCAGGTGATTCAGGAGGTACAAAGCCTCACACCACAGTTTGAAGTGGTCAGTCAAAGCATGGAAGAGCAATCCCTAGGAGCACAGCAAATTAGCGAAGCGATGGCTCAACTGAGTGCTGCATCCCAACAAACTGTATACTCTCTTAAGGATACGAATACTGCTTTGGAACAATTGGAGACTACAGCACAAAGCTTCCAGAGTGATATTGTCAAGTTGAAATTACCTAACCAATAAATTATGAAGTATTAAGGATTAAATTGGAATTTACTAAAGGGAACAGGGAGCAGGGAGTAGGGAGTAGGGAGTAGGGAGTAGGGAGTAGGGAGTAGGGAGTAGGGAAAATAGTTTTTAAAGTTTTAAACTATCATTAGTTACCTAAAAAAAATATTTTTAAACAAACCAAAACTAATATAATGCAATATAAAACAAGTAATAAACCAATTTTTAACGATTGTTGGAACCAAATCGGAGTGACAGGCGATCGCTCCTGCTCAGAATTAAAAACCTTTATTCATTGCCGCAACTGTCCGGTTTACTCTTTAGCAGGGCGCGGCTTGCTTGAACGTGAACCGCCTCCAGGTTACATTAATGAATGGACTAACTTACTGGTTTCCCAATCTGTGCCGCAAGGTGAAAGTACTCTGACACAACTAGGGGAAACCATATCCGTAATTATCTTTCGGCTAGGAGTAGAATGGTTGGCATTGTCTGCAAAGTTATTCAAAGAAGTCACCCAGCCTTGTGTTATTCACACTATCCCCCACCGCAGCAATGAGATATTACTGGGAATCGTGAACATTCGTGGGGAAATCCTGATGTGCGTTTCCCTCAGCCATCTCCTTGGTTTGGAAGATAATCCTGCTAACTCAGATTCCGAGCAATCCAAAATCCAACAGCCCTTAACTATAAAATCCAAAACCAATGTGAGTAGTGTGATGTATCAACGGATGGTGGTTGTGGAAATTGAGGGCAACCGATGGGTTTTTCCTGTTGATGAAATTTTTACTGTTCAACGGTTTCATGCTAATGAATTACTCGATGCACCAGCGGTTATTTCCAACGCTACATATACTTATACAAAATGGATAATTAACTGGCAAGATAAAAAGGTGAATTACTTGGACGATGAGTTATTGTTTTACACTCTAAATCGTAAGATTACGTAACCCGATGGGGTGATGGGTGGAAAGTGCTACCGTAAGCATTCAGCCGTCAGCTATCAGCTATCAGCTATCAGCTATCAGCTATCAGCTATCAGTTATCAGTTATCAGTTATCAGTTATCAGTTATCAGTCCTCAGCAAAATGTCTGTGGCCACGCTACTTGAGGTGGGAACAGCTTTTGAATAAAATAAACTGACGGCTGACCGCTGACCGCTGACCGCTGAATGCTTACAAAAGATCATCAATCTAAACTCTAAACTCTAAAATCCTATGACAGACAGCGGACAAGATATGAGCAATTTCTCCATGTTGGATTTATTCCGCATGGAGGTGGAAAGCCAAGCAGCGATATTAAATGACAAGTTATTGGCTCTGGAAAGTAATCCTTCCTCCAGCCAAGAATTGGAATCCCTAATGCGTGCTGCCCATTCCATTAAAGGTGCTGCCCGGATTGTCCAAATTGATGCTGCTGTTAACATCGCTCATACCATGGAGGATTGCTTTGTGGCAGCTATGAATAAAACCATTACCCTCAAGGCAGATCACATTGATGTCTTGCTGCAAGGTGTCGATTTCCTCCAACAAATTAGCCAAGTTGGTGAAATGAATTTAGACCTATGGCTGTCTGAACATGGGCAAGCCATTGAACATCAGAGTATTGCGATCGCAAAAATTCTGGCACCGGAATCTGCACCCTCCTCCCCACAGCAGCCATCTCCATCTCCTCCCCCTAATGCCTCTGAGCCACAGAAGTCGGAAAAACTAAGCGCTATAGATTATCCTTCCGAAGTTTCCACTCTTGATAGTACGAATACAGCCATAGAGACTCAAGAGCAAACTGTTGATCAGCAAAATCTTGATCAGGTAGTAACTCACCAGGCTCAAACCGATTCTCCCCCTCAAGTACCTAGTCAGGAATCTGACAACACCACGATAGAGATTGAAAGTCAAACCTTGGAGCAGGCTGTTAGCCACAAGGCTCAAACGGAAGTGGCTGCCAAAGAAAATCAATCCTCATCTACTCCAGGAAATGATTTAACCAAGCAACCATTGATTGCTTTGGATAGTGCCAAAAAGCCGGAAGCTAAAGAGAGAGTTGTGCGAGTCAGTGCTGAAAACTTAAATAGCTTAATGGGTTTAGCCGGTGAATCCTTAGTGGAGGCGAATTGGCTACAACCATTTGCTGATTCTTTGATGACTCTCAAGAAACATCAAATGGAATTATCGAATATCCTGGAAAAATTACAGGATTATTTAGCAATATCCCAGGTGAATCAAGTGGGGTATGAATATCTTAAAGTTGCTCGACAAAAGGAACAGGAATGTCGGGAAATTTTGGGCGATCGCATGAGTGAACTAGAACTGTATGCACGTCGCACTGCTAATCTTTCGGATCGTCTTTACCGAGAAGTGATTGCGTCTCACATGCGTCCTTTTGCTGATGGGGTACAGAGTTTTCCTCGGATGATTCGGGATATAGCCAGAAAGCTGAATAAACAAGTTAAATTAGAAATTATCGGCAAATCTACCGCAGTAGATCGAGATATTTTACAGAAACTAGAAGCACCACTAACTCATATTTTGCGTAACTCTGTAGACCATGGTATTGAAGCTCCCCAAGAGCGTGTAGCAATGGGGAAACCAGCCCAAGGTACCGTGCGACTGGAAGCCCTTCATCGTGGTGGGATGTTATCGATTACTGTTGCTGACGATGGCAAAGGCATAGATCCAGAGAAATTGCGGGAAAAAATTGTCCGCCAAAAAATGATCACCCCAGACATTGCAAGGCAGCTGGCTGAACATGAGCTGATGGAGTTTCTATTTTTGCCGGGATTTTCTACCGCTAAGCAGGTAACCGAAATTTCTGGTCGTGGCGTTGGTTTAGATATTGCCAAGACTATGTCACAACAGGTAGGTGGCACCCTGCGAGCTACCTCTAAACTAGGGCAAGGAACGAGTTTCCACTTCCAATTGCCTTTGACTCTATCAGTTATTCGTACCCTATTAGTGGATATATATGGTGAACCTTATGCGTTCCCTTTAGCACGAATTGACAAAATTGTAATGGTAGATAAAACCGAAATTTCTGTAGTAGAAAAGCGGCAATATTTTACCCTTAATGATGAAAACATTGGACTGGTAGCTGCCCATCAAGTGTTGGAATTAGATGACTCTTATATCACATCTAAAACCCTACCAGTGGTGATCATCAGTGACCAATCGAACCGTTTTGGATTAGTAGTTGATAAATTTTTAGGTGAACGGGATTTGGTGGTTCGACCATTAGATCCGAGGCTGGGCAAAGTTCAGGATATCAGTGCTGCTGCTTTGATGGGAGACGGTTCCCCAATTCTAATTTTGGATGTGTCAGATTTAGTGCGCTCCATTGATAACCTACTCAATAGCCGCGAGTTGAGCCCAGTCAGTGGTCATACTGATGATACTTATATCCAACAGCCGAAACGAATTCTAGTAGTTGATGATTCCATTACCGTGCGGCAAATGGAACGTAAGTTACTGGAAAACCAAGGTTATGAGGTGGAAGTAGCTGTTAATGGCATGGATGGTTGGAACGCTGTTCGCACCAACCCTTATGATTTAGTGATCAGTGATATTGATATGCCCCGCATGAACGGCATTGAGCTAGTCAGCCATATTAAAACCCATGATAAATTAAAATCAATCCCTGTGATTATTATTTCCTATAAAGACCGGGAACAAGACCGTATTCAAGGTTTGGAAGCTGGCGCAGATTATTATCTAACCAAGAGTAGTTTCCATGATGATTCGTTGTTGAATGCGGTGATTGACTTAATTGGGGAGTAGGGATTATTCATTGGTTAGTTTGGATGGCTTCCTTGTTACTTTTAAATAGTAAAGTTTGAAGCCAAGCTTATGAATTAGTAAGGTGGACTTAACCAATTACTAAAATAGAGTATACCGTTAATCATACTTATGTTGATCATACTTATGAAGTACACCCTACTCCCTACTCCCTACACCCTACACCCTACACCCTACACCCTACTCCCTACTCCCTTATAAAAAAGTAATCAGCATTTTTATGACATGAAAATAGCAATTGTTAATGATTCAATGATGGCAGTAGAGACTCTGCGTCGTGTCTTGATGGCGGTTCCAGACTATAAAGTAGCTTGGGTTGCTAGTGATGGTGCCGAAGCTATTACCAAATGTGCCAAAGACCTCCCAGATTTAATTTTGATGAATTTGACCATGCCAGTAATAGATGGGGTTGAGGCAACTCGCCAGATCATGAAACATTCTCCCTGTGCGATTTTAGTGATAACCGCTAGCATCCAGCAGAATTCATCTAAAGTATTTGAAGCCCTTCGATATGGAGCCTTAGATGCTGTCAGCCTGCCAGTGTTGGGCACTCGCGGTAACCCAGACGCTGCCCAAGAACTACTTACTAAAATTGCTACCATTGGTAAACTGATTGGAAAATCCACCCGAAATTCAAAATCCCCAGCCCGAAATTCCCAACTCCATCTTCCGCCCTTAATCGCAATTGGTGCTTCTACTGGAGGACCAAAGGCTCTAGCAACGATTCTCTCGAGGATACCAGCAAGTTTCAGTGCAGCAATTGTGATTGTCCAGCATGTAGATGTGCAGTTTGCTTCAGGTTTAGTGGACTGGTTGAATAATCAGACACCCTTGGTAGTCAAACTAGCGTCTGACGGTAGCCGTCCGGAAGTAGGGAAAGTATTGATTGCTGGAACCAAAGACCACCTGTGTTTAACCTCGAATTTGAGGTTAACTTACACCAGGAAACCGAGTAATTATCCCTACCGCCCCTCCGTGGATGTTTTTTTCAAAAGTGTAGCCGAGTACTGGAAGCGCAAGGGCACGGCTGTATTGTTAACTGGCATGGGTAGAGATGGAGCGGAAGGGCTAAAACTGTTGCGCTCTAAAGGTTGGCATACGATTGCCCAAGATAAAAGCACTTGCGTGGTTTATGGGATGCCGAAAGCAGCAGCAGAGTTGAAGGCGGCGGTGGAAATTTTGCCCCTAGACGCGATCGCACCTGCCCTAATCAAGGGATTAGCTTTTAAGCCTTAGCTAAATTTATATAGCTCAATTCGAATATTACTTTTATTGCAGAACACTGCTCCCTTATAATAATTACTAACAATATCTGACTATTAATAACCATTGGCATGACATAGTTTTCCCAGTTTCCCATAGTATTGAACAAAATTTGATAAACTGCTAAAAGAATTAGCGTTTTCCATTGGTTTTTATCTATGCTGTACCTGAGCTGATTTATAGCCAAAGCTTGACAAGGACATTACAAATAAAATGGTGATTCAAGAGCCAATTAAAGTCCTACTTATTGATGATCAGCCCATGATCGGCGAAGCCATCCGCCGCATGTTAGCTCCGGAAAAGGATATTATCTTCCGCTATTGTCAGGATCCAACTGAAACCTTAAAAGTAGCTAAGGAGTACCAACCAACGGTCATTCTACAAGATTTGGTCATGCCGGAGATAGATGGCTTGTTGTTAGTGCGTTTTCTGCGCTCTAAAGATTCCCCGACTAGACCTATTCCCCTGATTGTACTCTCAAGTAAAGAAGAACCAGTAATTAAAGCTAAAGCCTTTGGATTTGGAGCAAATGATTACTTAGTAAAACTGCCAGATCGGGTAGAACTAATTGCTCGTATTCGTTACCATTCCAAAGCCTATCTGAACTTTCTGAAACGAACCGAAGCTGAAGAGCGTCTTAAAGCTGAAAATCTGCGCCAGTCAAAGTATATAAAACAGGTAGAAAAGGTGACAGTAGCAGCCGCTGCTGTGGAAAATGATACATTTGAGCCAGAAAGTCTGGAGGAAGTAGCCGCTCGGAGCGACGAGTTAGGACGACTAGCACGAGTTTTCCGACACATGGTTCAAACTGTAAAAGCCCGTGAGCAAGAATTGACTCAAGCCAATGAAACTCTGGAAACCCTAAAAAATTCCTTTGCTCGGTTTTTCCCATTTGAATATCTTAATTTTCTGCACAAGGAAAATGTAATTCATGTCCAGTTAGGAGACCACGTTAGTAAAGAAATGGCGGTGATGTTCAGTGATATTCGCTCCTTCACTAGCATTTCTGAGAGTATGACACCAAAGGAAAACTTTGACTTCGTCAATGCCTATCTTAAACGTGTGAGTCCTGAGATTCGCAATCACGATGGCTTTATTGTCAAATTTCTAGGGGATGGCATGATGGCAGTTTTCCCTGATGGCGCTGATGATGCTGTCTGTGCTGGAATTGCCAAGCTCAAAAAAGTCCACCAATACAATCAAAAGCGCGAAGCCAAGGGTTATTTACCGATTCAAGTAGGGATTGGCATCCACTATGGTCACATGATGGTGGGGATGGTTGGAGAAACATTCCGAATGCAGGGGGATGCTTTTTCTGATAATGTTAACTTGACCGCTCGTTTGGAAGGCTTGACCAAGTTCTATGGGGTTTCTTTATTAATTTCTCAGCAAATCTTAGAGAAATTGAGCAATCGGAATCACTATCAAATTCGGTTTCTAGATCGAGCAATTGTTAAAGGTAGAAATGAAGCCCTTGCCATCTATGAAGTGCTTGATGGTGAGACTGAGGAAGTTAGGGCATTTAAGTTAAAAACACAACTCGAATTTGAAAAAGGTTTAGAATGTTATCGCACTCAAGGATTTGACAAGGCTTTAAAGTATTTTAATCACGTGTTAATGGTGAATCCTTTGGATAAGACCGCTGCCTTATATGTGGAACGAATTAACCAGTTGATGGCTCAAGGGGTGCCACAGAATTGGGATGGAGTTTGGCGGTTTACCAAGAAGTAAGCTATCTGGGTTAATGGCAGTAGGGAGTAGGGAGTAGGGAGTAGGGAGTAGGGAGTAGGGAGTAGGGAGTAGGGAGTA
>NZ_JAAHHS010000199.1 GCF_010692395.1 Moorena sp. SIO3H5 | reverse complement strand
TGGGGCAAATAAATAATTATGGACGCGATCGCCACCTACTCTATTCTGAATTTTAACGTCAATATCCCTGACTGGCTGCAAGATTCCCTAAGAGCAGCCTCATCAGCAGCAGATGAACCAGTCGGTGATCATACTTTGTTAATTGCTGAGGCATTTAAATTTGCTTACCAACTCCATGAAGGCCAGTACCGCAAATCAGGAGAGCCTTACATTGCCCATCCTATTGCAGTGGCTGATTTATTAAGGGATTTGGGAGGCAACTCTACTATGATAGCGGCTGGATTCCTCCATGATGTAGTTGAAGATACGGAAATTACTCCAGAAGAAATAGAATCCCGGTTCGGAGTCGAGGTACGAAATTTAGTAGAAGGGGTAACCAAACTATCTAAATTCAACTTTTCCAGTAAAACTGAGCGTCAAGCGGAGAACTTCCGCCGGATGTTCCTCGCCATGGCAGCAGATATCAGGGTAATCGTTGTCAAACTGGCAGATCGATTACATAATATGCGGACCTTGGAATACTTGAAGCCAGAAAAACAGGCTCAAATTGCCCAAGAAACCCGAGATATCTTTGCACCCCTAGCCAATCGGTTAGGAATTGGTCGCTTTAAATGGGAATTAGAAGATTTAGCCTTTAAGTATCTCGAAACAAATGCTTATCGGGAAATTCAGTCATTGGTATCAGAAAGACGCTCAGACCGGGAACAGCGGCTGAAGGAAGTCTCAGAACTTTTGCGAGGGCAGATTAATAAAACCGGTGTTCATTGCGTTGATATTAGTAGTCGCCCCAAGCACCTCTATGGAATATATCAGAAAATGCAGCGCCAGAACAAGGGGTTTCATGAAATTTATGATATTGCTGCCATGCGGGTGATTGTGGAAAGCAAAGAGGAATGCTACCGAGCCTTAGCCGTTGTTCATGATCTGTTCAGACCAATTCCAGGTCGGTTTAAAGATTATATTGGTTTACCCAAACCCAATCGCTATCAATCCCTCCATACCGGAGTGATTGGGTTTAATGGTCGCCCGATCGAAGTCCAAATTCGCACCCTGGAAATGCACCATGTGGCGGAATGGGGTATTGCTGCTCACTGGAAGTATAAGGAAACTGGTGGCTCTCATACTACAAAATTCACGGCTGATGATGAAAAGCTGACTTGGCTGCGGCAGTTATTGGAATGGCAGAAAGACCTGAAAGATGCTCAGGAATACATGGAAAACATCAAAGATAACTTATTTGATGAAGATGTCTATGTATTTACACCAGATGGTGACGTAGTCGCTTTGAGTCGGGGGGCAACTGCCGTAGACTTCGCCTATCGGATTCATACCGAGGTCGGAAACCATTGTGCTGGTGTACGAGTTAATGGTGAGTGGCGGGTACTCGATTGTCCTCTAAAGAATGGGGATATCGTAGAAATTCTTACCACCAAAAACGCTCACCCTAGTCTAGATTGGCTCAACTTTGTGGTAACAGCCAGTGCCAGAAATCGTATTCGGCAATGGTTTAAGCGATCGCATCGGGAAGAAAATGTGGCTCGGGGTCGGGAACTATTAGAGAAGGAACTTGGGAAAAAAGGATTTGAAGCTTTGCTCAAATCAGCACCAATGCAGATTGTGGCGGAGCGCTGTAACTACCATAAAGTAGAGGATTTACTGGCTGGTCTGGGTCACGGTGCAGTGACACTCAACTTTGTAGTGAAACGACTACGGGAACAACTACACGCTGGTTTAGACAATGAGCCAGAAGAAAGTGAAGTGCTCCAACAGTATACTAGCTCTACCCCCATTCATCTCCAATCCCAACTTCCTAGTAAGAAACATCCTATTGCTGGTGTAGAAGGACTACTGTATCGCCTTGCTGCATGTTGTAATCCCTTACCAGGAGAATCTATCATTGGGGTGGTCACTCGCACTAAGGGTATTTCCATTCATCGGCAAGGATGTGTGAATGTGGAAAATGTTTTAGGAGAAAGACTAGTACCGGTCAGCTGGAATCCCACTGATATCGATGATGGGCGTCCCCAAACCTACCCGGTGAATGTGCAAATTGAAGTCATTGACCGGGTTGGTGTCTTCAAAGACATTCTCTCTCGCTTAAGTGACCAAAACATTAATGTCCGTAAAGCTCAAGTCAAAACTCAGTATGGCAGACCAGCTCTAATTGACCTGTGTATTGATATTCTCAATCACCAACAACTCAAGCGCAGCTTCGGCAAAATCCAACAAATGAGCGATGTGTTGAATATCCGACGTGTTTCTCAGGTGGAGGAATGTAATTGAAGGTAAGAAGGTTTGAAGGTTAAAGGTTAGGAGGTTGAACGCGCAGGCGTGGCCTATTGCCCAAGGTTATAAGGTTTGGAGGTTATAAGGTTATAAGGTTTGGAGGTTAACACTCAACACTCAAGATTCAACTCAATAGTCAAGATTCAACTTAACAGGTAACACTAGACCTGTTGCAAAAGTATTTTTCTGATAGTGTTTGGGTCAATTCTTGTCCACTGTTCCCTGTTCCGGTGATCCGCTGTTCCGGTGATCCGCTGTTCCCTGTTCCCGACTTCTGAAAGAAGTCTACTCAACAAACCACTTCTTTTTCTTCTGAACGTCGTCTAGGCACTTCATAGGTGAAGAAATCATGGGCTAAGATGGTATTTGGGAAAATTGCCCGTGCTTCAAGAAGCAAATCATCTAACCTCAGGGGGTTTCCTGGAGCATAACGAGGACTGAAATGGGTCATAATTAGCTGTTTGACTCCTGCACCAAGGGCAACTTGAGCTGCCATGGTAGACGTAGAATGTAAGCGCTCAATAGCCATCTGAGCGTCTTGATGGGCAAAAGTGGCTTCGTGAATTAACACATCTCCATCCTTTGCTAGTTCAATAGCCTGCTCACAGAAGATAGTATCGGTACAATAAACCACTTTACGACCAGTTTCGGGTACTCCACACAAGTCAATACCCTGAATCTTACGCCCATTAGGTAGGGTAATCGTTTCTCCCCGTTTGAGTTTACCGTAAAGAGGACCAGACGGAATTCCTAATGCGATCGCTTTTTCTACATTAAATCTGCCGGGTCGGTCTTTTTCACACACTCGGTAGCCAAAGGCTGGTACACGATGCTCCAGGGGTAGACAGCTAACGCTAAATTCCTGGTCTTCGTAGACTAAACCAGGTTTTATCGTGTGAACCTTGAAGGGGAATGCCAAATGGGTGCGAGAGTATTTTAGGCAAGCTTGGAGATAACTATCTAAACCCGGTGGTCCATAAATATCAACCCTGTCGATGTTTCCTGCTAAGCCACAGCTTGCCAACAGACCTGGCATACCAAAAATATGGTCGCCGTGGAGGTGGGTAATGAACATTCGTCGGATCTGGCTGGTTTTCAGGTCACTCCGCAAAAGTTGATGCTGAGTACCTTCGCCACAGTCAAACAGCCAGACTTCTGCACGCTGAGGTAAGCGCAGCGCTACACTGGACACATTGCGCGATCGCGTTGGGACTCCGGAGCTAGTTCCTAAAAATGTAATTTCCACGCAGCCTGTTTTTGAATCTTCCTCTATATATAGTACACAGGCTCAGTCTGATCATGCTCAATGTACTTTGCAGTGAACGTATTTAGGGAGTAGGGAGTAGGGAGTAGGGAGTAGGGAATCGGGAATCGGGAATCGGGAATCGGGAATCGGGAATCGGCAACAGGGAATCGGGAATAGGCAACAGGGAATCGGCAACAGGGAATCGGGAATCGGGAAAAAATCCTGTGTACCTTATAGTTATTAAAAACGCTGTATTTAGGATTTCTATATTACTAAATCAACCAACAAATCAAAAAATAAATTTAGTTTTCACCATTGGTACTACGATACTATTGTTGTTACTGTTGTGTTCTGGAGATAAAATTACAAATAGACCGGGAGTGATGGATATATTGTCATTAATTTGGTAGCGATAAAAGGTCTCTAAGTGGTAAGATACATCCGAATCTTGACGACTGTTAATATCATTTTCAGCTAGTCTAGGGGGCATTCCAAACACGAAGCCTAATTCATTACCTTCTTTGCCTAAATCGGGAAATGCCATGGTTATCGCCCAAGTCCAGATATCAGCTTTAGCCCCCTTTGAGCCATCCAAACCACTTTGGCGAGGAGAGGATTCAGCGTTGGCATTGATATAACTGAGCCAACCCCCAAGGGCAAAACCAGGACTAAGTCGATATCTCCCTTGTAAGCCAAACCCATTAGCGGAAGTGGCAGTTTGATCACCAAAGGGTGCTTGGGAAAATTGACTGCCAGTACTGCCAGTGACATCAACTCCTGAGTTGGGTTCAGGGGAATAGTAATGGACATAATTCAATCCAATCCCTAAACGCTGATTTGGTGTTAAGGTTAGCTGAGTGAAAGCACCAAATTGACCATTAAATAGTCCATTACCTTCCGTAGGATTAGAGATACTAGCAGCACTACCTAAATAAGCTACACTGATTCTAATTGAGTCATTAAATTGATAACGAATAGCAGCGCCACCACCTTCAGCTAGGCGATAAACGGGGTTATGTACTCCAAAACGGGAGAGGGCTGAGACGGGATTGAGGGGGTCTGTAATTTCATCGGCTGACAGACCTGCTGCAGCAATATGAGCTTGAATGCGATCGCTAATCGGGAATCGGTAATATAGTTCGGTTATGACAAACTCCTGGTCAGTATCTGTCTCAAAGTCATAGAGAGTCATGTCTGTGCCATCGAGGGGATTATTAAATTCAGGCACATCGGTGGTATCGATTCTAGTGCGTAACAGGTCTTTACCGGTGAAACTGGTATCAAAGGATAATAGGGCAAGACCTGTGAATGTAGTGGTAAGACTATCGTCTTGATTAGGGCTACTGCAACAAGGGGCAGCTTTGTTATCAGTGAAGTAGTCAATTAGGATAAAGTCTACTTCGCCATTGAGCTTAGTGGTGGTGGAAAACTCTGTAATTTCCACTTCAGCAGTACGAGCGGTGACAGCATCGAGGTTACCACGCAGTCGAGCTAGTTCCACGGTAAACTCTGATTGCAAACGCTTGATTGCTTCTAGATCTTCTTTAAAGTAGGACGATGCCAAATTGGGAGCAAGAATTATCTTACTGAGCTGATCGAAACAGGCATTGAGAGCAGCAGCAAACTCATAACGGTTGAGGGGACGATTGCCACGATAGGTACCATCAGGATATCCTGCCATACAACCGTAGCGCTCTACTATGGATTGTAAGGCTTGGAATGCCCAATCTGTGGGCTGGACATCCGATAACTGGGATACTGATGTCACCTGAGCCATCGAGTCATTTGTCTGTTCGATATTGGGTTCGATATTGGGAGTTAGTTCATTCTCAAACCCTTGTGTACTTGTTGGTGATTCTGTTATTGGTGATCCTGGTAACAACTGGGAAGCAGGTGTCACCTGCTCCATCACTCCGACAGAGATGGGGGGAAGTAACTCTACTGCTATGGATAATTCCTGGGCGGTTGTTGACTTTGGTTGAGATTCATTGGCAAGACCATTGGGAGTTAGTAGAAAGGCTGCAGCGATCGCAGCTGGAGTTACATGGGGTAAGCTCCAAGTCAGTTTGGGCATTGGGAACGATAGTTGACTACTCACACCGAAAACACTGACTATGATCGCGCAAATCTTAGCAATTTGCCCAGTAGGGTGATGGAGTAATCAGGTGATGGGGTGAGGGTGCATCTCAACGTTGGAAATCAATAACTCAGGTGGCGTTGGTGAATATAACAATGTTTAACCAGAAAGGGCACTTCAATCATATTATCTATAATGAATAAGAAGCTTAATCGATTGCAAGATATTTTCAGATCTAGAGTAGCACAGAGTTGTTCAATGTAGTCATGCTAAATAATGTCTCTATTTCAGAGTTTTGTGTTTTCATCCTTGATGAACATTTTTTTTAACTTATTTATTAGTCCCTACTCTCTTCATCATTCATTTTTCGATAGTAGTTTATAAAGTTCTACGAACCGCTGGCAATATCTAGCTTTTTCTATTTTTCCTTGAATTTGGTACAAATATCCAATTTTTTTGAGGCTAATAGCTACATGGCGGTGTTGATATCCCAGAAGACTTTTTCTCAATTTTAAGGCTTGCAGATGAAGCTCTTCAGATTCTTTGTATTTCTTCTGTATACAGTACATATCGGCTAGATTACAAAGAGTGGTAGCTACATGGGAGTGTTCACTTCCTAGACTAGGTTTATACCCTTCTAAGGCTTGTTTGTAATGCTTTTCAGCTTCTTGATATTTCATCTTATAAAAGTATATATTAGCCAGATTGTTATGACTAATTGCTACATCTAGGTGTTGATCTCCCAGAAGTTTTTTTCTCAAAAATAAAACTTCCTTGTAAAAATTTTCGGCTTTTTCATCTTGCCTAAATGTTTCGTATATCTTTGCTAGATTATTTTGAATGACACACACTTGTAGTAGATAGTCTTTAGCTTGCTGGTAAATATTTTTGGCTTCTTGATTTTGCTCGATAATTTCGTATAATCCTACTGGATTATTTTTAATAAAATCCACCTTAGCCTTTAGTATATTGTCTTGTTTAATAAAATATTCAGTCTGTTTTAAGGCTTGCTGATAAAGCTCTTTAGCTTTTTGGTATTTGCCATTAGCTTCGTATAAATCTCCCAGATTGATTAGACAAATCGTCATATATTCTTTCATATATTCTTGATCTTTTGAAGAAATAAATTGAATACATTTTTGATACCAAGATTCTGCTGTATCAAGAGAGGTTTTTCCTTGATAAAATTTACCGATACCAGTAAATAGCGAAATCAACTCTTGATTTTCTAGGTAATTTTCTAGAAATGAATTTTTTTTGATATTTCTAGCAAGTTCTTCAAGATGTGGTATTAATGGTTCTATTTGTTCTAATTGCTTTTTAGTTAATGTATCAAAAATTCGCTCTTGGTCGATTGTATCTGAGATACACTTTGATTGTTCTACCATTATTTGACAGAAATTATTTTTGATAATTTCTGCGTCAGGCATCTGTTTGAGTTTATATCGAAAATATTCTCGTACTAGTTGGTGAAGTTGGTAGCTATCTGATTCAGTTTCTTTAATTAGACTAAGACTAACTAACTTTTCATCTTTTGCGTCATCCCATTCCTCTTTCTCCTTTTCATCCTCTAGAGATTCAATCACTAGCTCCCAATTAATTGGTGCCAAGGCGAATAAACTAAGAAAAACTCCGATTTGCTGTCCTAAATTATCTAACTCATTCCAAATTATTTCAAAAGCATCTAACAAGCCTTGATCGGATTCACAAGAACGTTTTTTTAATGCTTTATGTTCTAAGCGCTGCTCCTGCAATTTATCCATTAATTGAGATAGCTTCAACTTGGACTTAACTTTTAGAAAACGTCCTACTAACTCTAAGCCCAAAGGCAAGTATCCTAACCAATCGCAGATACTTTTAGCAACTTCTTCTTCATCTTTTGATAGAGATTTTCCTCTAAATGACGTTAATAGTTCAACAGCAGGTTCTTCATCTAGTACCTCTAAGCTTAATGGGTCTAAGGATTCTGCTAAGTTTTGGTTACGAGTAGTAATCAGTACTTTGAAGCGCTGTTCTTGAGGTGGTAGACATTTATTAATTTCCTCATAGTTTTTTACATTATCAAAAATAATCAGAACATCTCCTAGTGGTGGCCAGTAAGACCAAAAGTGGTCTAGGCGCTTTGTCAAATCCCAATCATCTGGAAAGTTGAACTTTAACTGAGACTCCGCAAAATCCAGCAACTGTTGATCTACATCACTTTCTCCTACTTGTATCCAACAAATACCACCAGTATATGTACATTTATTTTTATGATATAGGGCATATTGTAGAGCTAATTCCGTTTTACCTACTCCAGCCATTCCTGTTACACAAGCAATAGCAATTTGCTTCTTTTTTTTAATTATTTTGTGTAGGTTTTCAAGCTTTTCATTCCTACCTACAAATTTTCTAACACCACTACGTATTTTCCTTAAATTGTCAGAATTTTTTTTAACCCGATCATTATCGGGCGACTGTAGTCAAGAGCTAGTTTTGTAGATAGTGTTGTTTCCAATAAATACCTCTCCGCTGTCAACCTTAGTCTGAACCCCTGTACTGCTATCGTAGTTTTTTTGGATCAGACTACTGTTTTTTTCTAGCTTTTCTGCATTTATTGATTTGGCTAAATTCTGTACTTCAGCAGCAAAGCGCTCATTATTATCCATTGCATCTTTCAAATACGCAGCCAATCGTTCTAACTGTGATTTATCTCCCTGCTCAATAGCATTAATAGCTTCCTTGGCTTCCCTATTTTTTTTAAAATTATTACCAATTTTATGACGCAAATCATCTATTATTGCAAGTCCTTTTTCTGTAAAATTTTCTACAGTTTTTTCTAAAAATTTAGTGAAAGCTAAGGTGGCAATTTCATTTGCTGTAAGTAGTTCCATAATTAACTATCCTCGCAATAATAGTGTTTTTATAGCGTTTTTTAATTAAGTGAGGTAAAGTTTGTTAGGGAGAAGGGAGCAGGGAATCACAGGGGTAGGTTTTTTACATTTCAGTCGGGAGTCGAGAGTCAGCAATCGGGAGTCGGAACCTACTCCTAACCCCTCCCAGGAGGCAGGGAGCAGTAAATTTGTTTACCTTATTATATTTAAAATCGCCATAGAAAGCTTTAATAATATACTATAACATTTGTCTAAAAGTTCAAGATAATTCATTAAAACTTTATCTAGAACAGTGGATTTCTTCAAAATTACCTTATACTGGTTAGCTATTTTTTTTACCCAGATTATTTTTATGATACTTGAAGTAATATTTTTTCTGTACGAATTTAAGTATAGCAAAAAATGCTATACTTAAATAAGTTGATAACTACTTGATATTGTTTTGAATGGAGTAAAGTTATGGTATCCAGAAAAGTAAAAAATCAGCGTTATCAAACAACAACGCGGGTTCTTCGTAATCACGCTCCAAATGAGTCTCGTGATCAAACTAAATTTTCTGATGATATCCAAACATATATGTCTCCAAGAAATATCTTAACAGAGACAAATACCTTACCAAAGACTGTACCCGACATACAAAACGAGATGACAACATTATTAACGAAAATACTATAGCAATCCTAAATCATTGGTAAAATTATAAAAATCGGTAATCTTTGCTGGGCAAGGGTTATAGCGTTTGCTTTGGCCAATAGATTTCACGAATCATTTAGGACTGCTATAGTGGGATAGCACTACGCGCATACATTAGGATATTTTTTGAACGCTGCATCTACACATTCTCGTACAGTATCAAATTCTTTAATTCTTTGTCTTGATGCAGTCGCTCAGGGTGCATCTGACTTTTGCAATTAGACAAAAATTCTAATAAAATTATCACACTGTCTACACTACCCACCCTCCATAAAATCCCCAGGCTTCCTACACTTCGGGCACTTCTGTTGTTTTTTACAAAGATGAGATGCACCCGGTGCGCTTGACCTTGGCGAATTAAATTTGCCACGGGTCGCACCTAAAAGATACATGCTGTTTTGGGTGCTCCATCTTGCTTAATAATGGAATAATTAAAGAGTTTTGTGGCATGGGCATCTTGGTGGAACGGGCATCTTGGTGGAACGGGCATCTTGCCCGTTATCAATATTTTCGGGCAGGTAGGATGTCCACTCCACTCCTATTCATTCCTTAATTCAGCAACGCCCCAACATCCAACAACATTCAACCTCCAACCTTCAACCTTGGCCTTTGGCCACGCTACGCGAACAACCTCCAACCTCCAACCCTCAACCCTCAACCGAATAAACCCTTCCTTTCCAAGCACCCCCCCTTCCTTGCCAATGTCGCCATGCTGAATCTATGGTCATTAGGGTATAGAGCAACCCGATCCCAGGTAAGCAAAATCCCAGCAGAGGAGAACATTGATAGAGACGCAGTGTGGGCAAGTAAGCTAAAGCCATCAGTAACCATGTCACAAAAGATGCGATCGCACTCAGCCAATGTCCAGTCAAAACACTAACGATCAAACCAATCGGGGCTACTAGATAAATTAAGGTCATTCCCATCACCGTACCGACTAATAGCCATGGGGAATACTCTAGTTGGGTAAAAGCCGTGCGAGCAATCATATTCCAGATACTCCCTAAAGAAGCATATGGTCGTAAGCTGCGAGTTGATTGACTGAGCCCCAACCAAATTCCACCAAAGGCAGAGGGTGAACCAGAGGAAGATGTGGGTTTATTACTAGACTTCTGGCAAAAGTATTTTTCTGATATTGTTTGCCTCAATTCTTGTTCACTGTTCCCTGTTCCCTGTTCCCTGTTCCCGACTTCTGCAAGAAGTCGATTGGATTTAACTGCTTGAGCGAGGGCGCAATCATCGATTAATGCTTGACGCACTACCTCAATCCCACCGATACGGTTTAAGGCTTGATGGCTAATCAAAATACATCCTCCAGCCGCAGCCGCAGTGGATTTTGTGGGGTTATTGACCCAAGCAAAGGGATACAGTTTTTGAAAGAAGAAGACAAAAGCAGGAATAAGTAGTCGCTCCCAAAAGTCTTGGCATCTGAGCAACACCATTAGGGAAACTAGATCCAAGTGTTCCATCTCGGCTTTGGTAACCAGTTGACGGAGATTGGCTGGATCATGCTCAATATCAGCATCAGTAAATAAAAAATAATCTGGGGCTGGGGTTTGCTGCTGCCCATGACGAATCCCCTGTTCTAAGGCCCAGAGTTTACCAGTCCAGCCAGGGGGTAACTCTTGACCGGATAATACTTCTAGTTGAAATCGTTCGGAGGATTGGTTGCTTTCCTGGGCAAGGGCTTGAGCAATGGTGGCTGTTTGATCAGTGCTTTGGTCATCTACTACAATCACCGTCAAGCAGCCAGCATAGTCTTGAGCTAAAAGCGATCGCAATGTCGTGGGGAGCAACTCAGCTTCATTACGGGCTGGAATTACAGCACAAACCCTGGGTAAGGATTCCCCTTGACCTAGAGACCTGGTAGGGAATTTCTCTATGACCAGCCGTTGGTCTGCTCGCCAAAACTGACCCCGAAATCCTAGTAATCCGATCCAAATCCCTAAGGATAGAACAGTGATTGCTAATCCGATTGTATCCATTGGTTTTGATAGCTATTGCTAATTATCCACTACAAACAGCAAAATAGCTTAACCAATGAATGTGGTGTGTGAAGTAGAACGTTGACACTCCCCGCCGTTGAAGGATGGGGATTCTCACTTCAACGTTCGCGTAGCGTGGCCTACGGCCTTGCTGTCTTGCCTAACCAGGCCGGAGCCAGGAAAGGTAGAGGACAATTCTCCATGAGCGTGTTTGGTCTATGACCTAGGTTTCGGTGTGCCCCACCGTACCTAAACTATTAAGGATTTAGATAGACAATTATTTTAAATATTTTTTTTTATCTTAGATTTTCATAGACGACCAAATCTTTAGATTGGATTATGCAACTAGCTTATCTCTTAGCTTGTTTTTTACATTGTCTACTTATTCTAAGATATTGTCTATCTTGATTTTTTTGAGTTATTTGTTACAATTCTATACTAACACGCTCTGTAAAAACTGTCAAGTCAGAGATTAAAATAAAAGCCGTCCTAGAAGAACGGGGCGCGATTACCCATTTTTTTTGGTAAAACATGCAAACCCAAGACAGGATTGTAGAATCAGGGGTTACAGAAGCGATCGCAAATAGCCAAAGCTATCTACTCGCTCAGCAATATCCCGATGGTTACTGGTGGGCAGAACTAGAATCGAATGTCACCATAACGGCGGAGATGATCCTACTCCATAAAATTTGGGGAACTGACAAACAACGACCTTTACATAAAGCGGAAGCCTATCTGCGTTCTCAACAGCGGAAACACGGTGGCTGGGAACTTTTCTATGGTGATGGTGGGCATTTGAGTTGTTCGGTGGAAGCTTATATGGCACTCCGCCTTTTAGGCGTACCCGCCAGCGACTCCGCTTTGGTCCGAGCCAGGGATTTTATTCTCAGACGGGGTGGCATCAGCAAAACCCGGATTTTCACCAAATTTCATTTAGCCTTGATTGGCTGCTATAGCTGGCGCGGGATTCCCTCAATTCCCCCTTGGATAATGTTGTTTCCGGAATGGTTTCCCTTTACGATCTATGAAATGTCTAGCTGGGCAAGGGGAAGTACAGTTCCTTTATTAATAGTCTTTGACCAGAAGCCAGTATTTGATATTCACCCAAGGATCAATCTAGACGAGTTATATACCGAAGGAGCTGATCACGCCAAGTTTGAGCTACCTCGCAATTCCGATTGGACAGATTTATTTGTACTCCTTGATGATGGATTTAAGTTAGCAGAAGACTTGAATTTAGTTCCATTCCGGAAGGAGGGACTGGCAGCAGCAGAAAAATGGGTCTTGGAGAGGCAAGAAGCCACAGGAGACTGGGGGGGAATTATTCCAGCCATGTTGAATTCCCTGTTAGCGTTGCGTTGTCTCAACTATGATCTTGCGGATCCGGTCGTGCAACGGGGACTGGAAGCTATTGATCGCTTTGCTATTGAAACCCCTGACAGCTACCGAGTCCAAGCTTGTGTTTCCCCAGTTTGGGATACAGCTTGGGTATTGCGAGCGATGGTGGAATCTGGTTTAGAACCGGATCATCCAGCCTTAGTTCGGGGTGGAGAATGGTTGTTGCAGCAGCAAATACTAGACTATGGGGATTGGGTGGTCAAGAATCCCCAAGGGAAACCAGGAGGATGGGCTTTTGAGTTTCAAAACCGTTTCTATCCCGATTTAGATGATTCCCCAGTGGTGATTATGGCCTTGAATAGCTTGAAACTGCCTAATCAGAAACTAAAGCAGGCAGCCATAGCTCGTGGCTTGGCTTGGATAGCATCAATGCAGTGTAACCAAGGGGGTTGGGCGGCGTTTGATATTAATAATAATCAACACTGGCTCAATTCTCTGCCCTACGCTGACCTGAAAGCGATGATTGACCCTAACACAGCGGATGTGACCGCACGGGTCCTGGAAATGCTGGGTTCCTGTAATTTATCCATAGAATCCCAGCCGTTGGAGAAAGCGATCGGCGTTCGCGAAGCGTGGCCTTTGGCCTCAGCCGCGCCAAAGGCGATCGCATTTTTAATTCAGGAACAGGAAGCCGATGGCAGCTGGTTTGGTCGTTGGGGAGTTAACTATATCTATGGCACCAGTAGTGCTCTTTCCGCCTTGTCAAAGATAGCGCCTCACACCCACCAACGTAGTATCGAACGGGGTGCGGCTTGGCTAGTGAAATGTCAAAACCTTAATGGTGGCTGGGGTGAGACCTGTCTTAGTTATGATGATCCCAGTCTTAAGGGACTAGGAATCAGTACTGCATCTCAAACTGCTTGGGCTTTAATTGGTTTAATGGCAGCAGGAGAAGCTACTGGCAACTGGGCAATGGATGCCATTGAGAAGGGAGTCAACTACTTAGTGTCAACTCAGCAGCCCGATGGCAGTTGGGATGAAACCGAGTTTACAGGCACAGGTTTTCCCAGTCATTTTTATTTGAAGTACCACTTCTATCAACAATATTTCCCCTTGTTGGCCTTGGGAAGATATCAAATGTCTGTTGCAAGTTGAAGGTTGTTGGTCAGAATGAAAAATTAAGAATGAAGAATTAATTCTTCATTCTTAATTTCCACGCATCCTGTTTATTGCTGATGCTCAGCCAACCAGACTGTCAAATCTGTGACTGTCTCAAAATCCAACAGCGCCTCGCTCAACTCCTCCAATTGAGCAACAGAAAGGTTTTGGATTCCCTCTTGTAGCTGGTCTGAAACACTCCCACCCGTCGGTTTGGGAGTGTTTCAGACA